>DMNR01000124.1 GCA_003452655.1 Actinomycetota bacterium
TCTCAACCCCCTGCGCGGCCGCGAGCCGGCGGAGGGGCCCCGAGAGGGCGCGCAACGGCAACTATTCGGGCAAAGAACGGTGATGGAGCCTGGCGCCGAGGGCCGTCAATCGCCGATGGAACCTGGCCCAGTTCAATGAACAGCCCCGTGCCGCGCGACCATCGCCAGCAGGGAACCCTCGATCGTCTCCCAAGGTTCTGCCAAGCTCAACGTCCTTATCTCAATGTCGTGCCCTTGCACGCGCATGCGTTCGTCAAGGCTTGCGCTTGTCGTTGGGTAGAGCAACATCCCCGCGGCCTTGGCATGCCCCCCACCTCGATCCTCCTGGGTTCGAAGGTAGGTGTAGAGCTGGTAGAGGTGACTCGCGTGAAACTTCTCGGCCGACTCATAACGGGCAGCCAACGCGTTCGCGTAGTACTTAGTGTCGATGATCAACCGGCGATGCGCGGGCACATCCCAGTCCACGGTGATGTCCGTGCGCATCCGAGGCACGAACGGCGAACCAATCTCATCCGGCCAGGTCAGGGTTTCGCTGCCGATGCTGGCACCGGTAAGCGCATGCCGCAGGAAGTTCCTGACAAAACGCTCGAACAGGTCGCTGAATGTGACCTCCTCTCGCAAGAGGGCACCCATAACATGATCCCCTCGCTGCTCGGTCGGCATCTCGCAGCGGTGAATCAGACGGCACAGCGCGAGTGGCAGTTTGTAGGACGCATCGCTTCGGCCGAGTTGTAGCCGAGTGAAGTCGCTGCCTTGAATCGCGATGGGTGTTACACCCTCCATGTCCCCGAGCACGGTCCGCATGTCGTGCTTCAGCACCTTCAACTTCTCCTGGCGTGCCCCAACGTCAACGCGCTGATCCTTGAGCAGGTGTTCGATCGTCGACCGAATGATCCGATTTCGCGGCGTGTTCACTGTCAGCTCTGGGAATACGCATACCGCGCGTCCAGAGTCGAAGCTCCGGGCCTTCAGGCTTCGCGCAAAGTCGATGCGCCCGCGAATGCCTCCGATCTCACGAACCGAACATTGATGCGAGCGGGTGAGTTGGCGACGTAGCAAATCCGCGGTGCTGTCAACGAGGACGCGCGCCAGCAGACCCATGAGATTCGGCGACGCTTCGGCATCCGAGTCCCATCGCCCCTTCCACTGAACAAGGTCCCACGCGTAGAGCAGGAGATACCACGCGTTCCTGACCGGAATCGCGCGAGCATCGACAGCGAGAGGTTGCTGGTACGACACGCCTATGCAGCAAGAAGTGCCGCCGCCGCTGTGATCACCCTATCGGGTGACTCATACCAATATTCCTCCAACAATGGAACAACTTCGGTTTCGACGATGTCCCGGAACCATTGCATCGTCAGGCCGGAAAAGTCATCACCCCTGGGGCAGAAGAAGCTGTGTCCAATCTGGTACTCGCTGCCGAGTTGACGATCCTCGACGATCGTGGCGTTCAGCGCGTTCATTCGGTGAATCACATGCTGGATCAAGTCGTCAGCCATCTTCCGGTCAGAAAGCCACTTGCGAAACGCCGGATCTCCGAACCTTGGTTCAAGAGAAATGAATGCGAAGCGCCGGCGCAGCGCGTAGTCGACAAGAGCGAGCGAGCGATCGGCGCGATTCATCGTACCGATCACGAACAGGTTGCGCGGAACCGAGAAGCGTTCATCGCTTGTTCTTGGATACAGTAGCGTCATACCGGGGTGCATTCCTCGCTTGTCGGCTTCCAGAAGCATCAGAAGCTCGCCGAAGACCTGGCTCGTGTTGCCTCGGTTGATCTCGTCGATGATCACAACATGGCGTAGATCGGGCTGCGCGGCCGCGGCTTGGCAGGCGCGCAGGAATGGTCCGTCAACCAGCTGAAACTTCGCGGCGACGTCGGTCGGACGGAAACCGCGAACGAAGTCTTCATACGAATACGACGGGTGGAACTGGACCTTCGTGACGCGCCGGGCATCGGCAGATTCCATCAGCGCGTACGCAAGCTTCTCTGCGACGAAGGTCTTGCCTACCCCAGGCGGCCCCTGCACGATGATGTTGCGCTTCGATTCGAGACGGGACAACGCTCGCAGCAGCTCCTCACGAGACAAGAAGACCCCCTCGTCGATAGCCGTGTCGATCGAGTAAGGCGGAGCGGACTCCGGGCCGCTAGCTGCGTCGGCGCCGAGCTTCGCGTCGGCGACCGCGGCACCCTCCGCGTCCGGAATCCGGCTTTCGCCCTCGTCCCACCACTTGCGGATGAAATAGGCATAGTCCTGAGCCTGCCCCATGAACACGAACCGGATCAGTCGTTGCGCGAAGTCTTCGTCCTTGCGCAGCCGCCACACTGTCGCCCGTCCGGTGTAGAAGTACCAGCTTCTGGGCTCCTCGGGTGCGGGGTCCCACTCGACCTCGACAGTTCGACCGTCCCCATGGTTCTGCGTGATCGTGCCCGTGGCCTTGATGAGATTGCGCGAGACCGTCTTGCCACGGTTGTCAAAGGGTAGACCGACCTTTTGTGTCGAGGCAGCCTTGATGGCGATTCGGTCACCGACCTTCATCTGCCGCACGAGGTCGATGAACTTGTCGGTGTAGCCGTTCTGCCAGATTCCTTCCTCGAGGAAGGTCTCAGTCTGGTCCTTCGGTTCCCTATCGTCCCAGTAGGCGCCGACCAACCAATAGTCTATGGTCGTGTCGAGTGGCTTCGTGTGGTCCTGCTTTGACAGCTTTGGTGAAACCTCTACTTGCTCCTGAGTTGCAAGCCATGCCTTATGCGACAACTGCGGCAGCGGCATCATGAATCTGCTCTTGACGTCCTTCAGGGTCTGGACGTAGTTCGAGAAGCGAAGGCCCGTGGGTGGCAGCTTGATTTCTGCGAACTCCCGCATAACGCTGTCGACACTCAAGAACACGTCCGGACGAATCCAGAACAGCCCCATCGTCAGGTTGACGTTGACACCTCTGACGTCCAGCGCCCTGTCGAACGTGTCGCCAAAGGTCGTTGCCCCGAGCGGTTCGTCCTGCTGGGCGATCTCGAAAAGGCGCCACAGCGTGGGAATGTCCTCCGGCTTACGCTCCTTTGCGAAGGCGAAGAACCAGGACTTCCGGTTGTTCAGGACCGGGATCCCGCTGAAGTCCTGCGGGATGGGAGCGGACAAGTCGAAGAACTTCCTGTACTCGTCCGCGATGTGAACGCGGTTCTCATGCGTCAGTCCGCGGTTGAACACGCCGAAGAAGGTGAATGGGTCAATCTCCCTGAGAAGGAAGCGTTGGCCGCTCTCGTCCTTGTCCTCCAACGGGGTGATCGTCAGTCCCTTGGCCCGCAATCCATCCAGAAAGTTGATCAGCTCCGCCTGACGATCTCGATAGGCGATGAGCTTTCGAGCCAGCTCCCCGTAGAAAGGAATCCATGTGAAGGTCTCGCCAGTGCTGCCGTCGTTACCCATCTGCCACCTCTTCGTCTGTCTTAGGGACCGGCCCGCTGCAAGGCAATCCGAGCTTGGTTGATTCTCCTGCGGCCATGCAAGCTGCCCGCTTGGGCGACCTACCGATCTCTTCCTGCAACGTCTTCCGTTTCGCCTTCATGGCCGGTGCGACGCCCTGCCCGACGCGCATCAGACGATAGTCTGCCCGAGGAACCATCGCGACCCGCACATGACCCAGCGGCAAGGGGCGTCCGTCATCTCGGAGATCGATGGCGATTTGACGGCCGAAGAACGTCGACGTCTTCTATGAGTCCCGCCTGGTCGCTGTAGAAGCCAGTGTGGTCGCTAGCTGAGGCTGCAATGCCAGCGTCTTCGGCCCAGCGATCAACCTCCACACGGGGTCGCTACCGGGGCCTGTCCAGCACGTGTCGGTATCGGCAGCGCCGCCTTGATCAAGGGTTGCCTGTCGGCGACGATGGCAACGCTGGCATCGAGTCCTCGGTTCGCCATACCCATGCCGCCGCGCCACTCGCTGAAATCGCACGCTCCTTGGCGAGGCGCTCCGCTGGACTCATGAAGGGACTGAGCAGATGCAGCGGCACCGCAACGGGGCCTGCATCGAGCAGTAACGCAGTCGCAAACTCCGAGACGCTCCTTGCGTCGTAGCGCAGCGGCTTGACGAATCGTCGTTGTTGCGCCACCAGCGCCTGGATGAGCGGCAACTCGTGCACGCCCTCCACCGGTATCCAGTGCTCGCTGGTCAGCATCAAGCTGAGCGATTCGACTTCGTAGGTCTGCTCCCTGCGGGCACGGATGAGGGCCGCCATCATGAGGTGAACCCCGACGCCCGTGTCGGCATCGCGAGCCTCGAACAGTGGACCGAAGACACGCTCGGTCCGGTCCCACAGCCGATTCGAGGCCAGCAGCGGCGCATCCGGCATGTGCCTGACCCAGATCCGCTTGCCGAAGGCCGTGTCGTCGCACGCCTTGAACTCGCCCAG
>DMNR01000224.1 GCA_003452655.1 Actinomycetota bacterium
GACCGCCCTGACCGGCAACCGCATCGCCGCCACCACCGGCCTTCGGTGCGGGATGGATTGCCGAAGCACGGTCATCGCCCGGTATCTGTCCACCGGCAGTCCGGACTCCGGGTTTGCCACCAACGGACAGCTCAGCCTGCTCACCCAAGGGACCGACCAAGATCCGGCGACGGTTTGGACCCCGCCGGTCATCGCCCGGGACGGGTCGATGATCACCATGGGCGGCGGGCGCCTGGTGCGCTACGCCCCGGACGGCACGGTTGCGAGCGACGCAGCAAGCGCAAACACCTTCGTGCCGGTGGCGGTGACGCCGGATGGGCGCATCGTGGGTCGCACCGACGTGTTCGTCTCACGCGGCAGCTGGAAGCGCACGGTTGCGCTCTACGGTCCGGACGGATCGATCGATCCGAGCGTCCGCCCGGTAACGTCACTCGGCAGGACGGTGCCAGCGGTGACCGTGGCCCGCGGGTCGGTGTGGGTTGCGTTCCCGACCGCCGCACGTCGTGGCGTTCCGGCTGGGCTCAGTGTGCGCCTGGTGCGCCGTCCGCTCGACGGCGGTGCCGGGATCGCCACGCGCGTGTCGGTGCAGTCGCCGGGCATCCGGCGAACGGTGACGTCGGTCGACAAGATCCTCGTCGGCCGCGCCGGGCGCGCCACTGTGCTGTGCCAACTGACACGTCGCCAGCTGTTGGTGGGCATCGCGGCCGACGGCTCACTGGACCGGCGCTTCGGGTCACGCGGGTTGCTGCCGCTGGAGCAAGCTGGTGCACGTGTTCACGCAGCTGCCGTCCAGCGCGACGGACGGATCGTGGTGGCCACCGCTGTGCCCTCCCCCACAGAGGATGGCGGCACATTCGTGGTGCGGCGTCTCAGTGCACTGGGTCGCAGTGACGCGACCTATCCCCCGCGCCGCTTCACGCTGTCGGACAACATTCTGGGCCAGGACGTTGCTATCGACGACGCCGGACGCGCCGTCATCGGATTCGGTGCGCTGGCACCCAACGCGGCGACTGGACGTCTGCGCCTGCTTCGCCTGCTCGGCGAGTAGAAGCCGACGGGGCCGGGGCATCACCCCGGCCCCCACGCCTCAGCCGCGAAAGACTCCGCCGATCGCAACCCCGGAGGCGTTGCCGATGAGCACCCGGAACCTGGTGTCGGTGGCGCGGGCGCTTGTGCGCACTCCGAGCAGCTGACGTCCCACCAGGGCGGGCACCGCTCGACGACCGACAGTCACCCAGCGTCCGGACCGCAGCGTCTGGACCGTCATCGTCGTGGAGCGAAGCCCGCGGGCGAGCACGCTGGCGCGGAAGGTGGTGCGGTTGATGCGCCGCGGCGAGGTTGCCCGAAGCGGCTGCACCCCTTTCAAGCGAATGACCGCCGAGTCCTGGGACAGGTACCACGGCGCGGCGAGCAGGCGACCGTCGGCCATCAGCTGCATCCGTCCGGCAAGACCGTTGCCGACGACGCGCTCGGCAATCACGCGACCGGCCACATCAAGGTGCGCGACCCGATCGGTGGAGAGACGTCGAGCGTCGATCACGAGTGACCCGTCGGGCACGACGGCGACTCCCGTCACCACATCACCGTAGGTCATGCGCCCATCGCCGGAGAACGTCGGGTCGGGAACCATCAACCGCGTCAGGCGCCGGATTGTCGCCGTCGGGGACCCACCCGCCAGGATCAATCGGCCGCTGCGATCAGTGGCGGCTGCCGTGACGTTGCCACCGGCAAGGCGCAGCACCCCAGCGGTGCCGACCGACGGGTCGAGTCCACCGGACGTGGTGAACCGCACCACGGCGGCACCGTCGCCCAGGACTCTGCTCGCCACCAGGTAGCCGGCTGACGAGACCGACAGCTCGAGCACGCCGGTGAATTGTCCGGGAGCGACGAGTGCCGATGCACTGCCGCCGGTGCCGAACGTGGTGTCGGGGGTGCCGTTGGCGTTCAGGCGATCGAGCAGGATGGAATCCCCGGTGCCGTGGGCGACCAGGTACCTGCCGTCCGGCAGTCGCTCGATGTCACCGACCCGGCTGGGGAATACCACCGAACCACCGGATCCGAATCCAGATACTGGGGTGCCGAACGGGCTGACCAAGTGGACGCGCCCTGCGTTCAGCACCGCGAAGTTGCCGGTGGCAAAGCGAACGATGCGGGTTGTCGAAATGCTGAGCCCCGGCGCCTCGATACGGCTTCCGCCCCGCGTGACGCTGGGGCCGAAGTTGGTGTCCTGTGCGCCACGCGGAGTGAGCATGCTCATCGTGATGCCATCGGCTTCGGCTCCGGCAACCAGCACGCGGCCGGCCGGATCGGCGGCGATCTCCGGGAACGACACACCGGCACGGTAGGAGCCGGAGTAGGTGACGTCGGTGACGGTCGGGGTGCTTGCCATCGCGTCGGCGTGCGCCACGGTGCAGATGGACGATCCGCCCGAGGAGGTTGGCGAGGTGGGGATGTGGATCTGCGTGGCGTCGATGGCGACATCCGATGCGGGCCGCACCCCGGCGGTGTCGGCGACAAACCGCACTTGGTCACCCACACCGTTGGCATCGGTTCGCGCAACCCACACTCCCCAGCTGGACGCCCATCCCACCATGACCAGGCTCCCATCGGGGCGGCGGGCGATCGTGTCGCCGGAGACGTAGGTGCTGGGCCACGGGAAGCTTCGAACAATGTCGCCGCCGGCGAAGGTGCCGTCGACGCGTCCGTCGGCGTTGACGCGGTAGGCGATTGCGGGTGCCGGATCGACGGAGCGCGACCCGATGACCGCCACTTTGCCGCTGCCAACGAGGGCGAAGTCCTGCAGCGCCAGAGGGCTGAGTGCCGGCAGGTCGGCGGTACCGTCGCCGGAGTAGGTGGTGTCGCGGCGGCCCGTGGCGGTGAGCCGCACAAGTTGCGCGGGGTTGTTCTCGGGCGTGTACAGCACGTAGAGCCGTCCATCGCCCATGAACCTGATTCGACTGATGCGAACGTCATCAGCAACCCCGGCAAACGAGAACACTCCGTTGGACCCGAAGGCGGTGTCACGGCTGCCGTTGGGGCGAAGCATCAGGACCCGAGACGACGTTGTGGTGGAACCGTTGGTGGCCAGGCCGACGGCGACTTGTCCACGTGTGCCGACGCCGATCGTGTCGTAGAAGTTGACGCCGGTTGGGAGCGCCACCACACCGCTTCTGCCGAAGGTGGTGTCGCGTGCACCGGTGGCGGTCACCTTGACCAGGAACGACTGTGGCCCTGCGACCGTCGACATGTCACCGAGCACCACGTACCCGGCACCGGCCTGGGCTGCGTAGCGCGGGATGAACGAGCCCGCGCCGATCGGGATGCGCACGCTGTGGCTGATCGCCCCGCCCGCACGACGGCGCACCCGCGTGAGCACCGTGCGTGAGCCGTCGCCGCTGGTGGTGAGGTACTCAAGGCGCCCGTCGCTCAGGATGCGAAGCCCCAGCATCGGGGCCGTTGTGGGAACGTCGAGCCCCGCCCAGGGAACACGCGAGAAGGCCTGCCCGCCGCTTCCGAAGCTGGTGTCGGGACTCCCGAATGCGCCAAGCGCGGCGCCCGCAGGCGCGAGGGTCAGGACAGCTGCTGCAACGGCTATGCGCGTGCGTCTCACTGTGGGCCTCCCAGGCGTGTGTCCGTACAGGGTAGATCCCTTTGGTCGAGAGGCCAACTTTTCGGCTTTTGGGCGCGCGGGGGTTAGAACTTCTCCCATCGCAGCCAGGCTGCAGCGAAGTCCGCATCGGAGGCTGCCACGCGGATCTCAAGAAGCAGGTCAAACCTGAGAGCGCGACGCACAACCCTGGACCGGTCGTAACGACAGATCTCATAAGGCCTCGTTGTGTCGGCAGCTCCCACCATGGTCCCCTGGGCTATCGCCCAGCTGTTTTCAAGGACTTCGCAATCGCTCGTCCCAAATCCCCCTGTTGTTCGATGGTGAGCCCCGCGCGAGCGAGAGTCTTGTTCCACCCCGCGAGCCACATCGGAGCAGGCGACGAATCAGAGCAACCGGTCCACCAGGTCACTCCGTTGATGTCCCCGGAGTCATGGATTTCACCGCCAACCAAGGATCGGACGTTCAGCCCGACGGTTGCGCTGGAACAGATCACCGTGTCGATTTCAAATGACGTCAACTGCCATCGGAGAAACGTCCCATCTACGGCCAACAGCGCTTCACGTTCATGGCGTGCCAGGCTCGACCATGTCGGTTTGGTGGCCTCTTGGACAAGATCGAGGTGCACCGCTGTGCCATCGTTGAACCCGCCTCCGAGCGCGCTTAGAACGCGATCCAGAGGGCGAAACCACGCATATTGATTGCGTGCATGGTAGTTGGACTGGCTGTCCAAGATCGCGCGGCATTGGGCGTCTGTGAGATCGCCTCGGCTGTGTGCGCCGACCGTCTCCAACGTTTCAAGTCGCCGACGTTCCCGGGAAAGCTGGACCCCTGACTGGTCCAAGTACTCGCGGTGACTCGGATTGAGTCCCACCGTTGCGACGGTCGCGGACTCTATTCGGCCGAACATGAGCACTGGAGGCGTACCCGGAACAGACTGTGCGGACGGACTACGCCGAAGCCTGTCCAGCATTTCCGGCGACATGAGAGATCCGACAACCGAACGATTCATGCGCACAAGCATGCCATGGAAGATCCCGCTTCCAACATGTGGCTTTGTGCCACGTGAAGCACGTAGTGTCTTCGGTAACTGTCACCAAAACGTGCAGCAGACCCGATTTATGTCGCGACGCCTGGCAGCATCGACGACGACACGGTCACCACTGACCACCTGCTGTGGCTGCTCGATCACGTCATGGGTCTGAAAGCTGTGCTCGGACAGCGCATCCGTGCCCTCGACCTGAGTACTCCGCGTCACGGCGACGAAGCAAGCCCCGCGGCAGGAACAGCACGATCCGCCATGTGATGGGCTACCTGTACTGACGTCGCTGCGCTGACACGAGCAGCGCCCTCGTCTCGTCGTCCAGGTCAGCAACGAAGACCTCTACGCCCCATAAGCGCAGGGCCTCCGCGAGCCACGCATCACCGAGCACCCCTGTTACAGCGCCACTGTCGGCGAATGCCAGGATCAACCGAGCGTCCGCATGAAAACGACGTAGCGTGATGAGCTTCAGCGCGTCCCGTGCCACCTTGTGGACCTGACCCCCGCGAAGTGAACCTTGATGTGCGAAGACCTCGACGAAGATTGAAAAGTCGGCAGCCCCGCCATCCACCTCGACGCGGGAGGCATCGCCGAATGGCAGTTTCATCGGCCCGAGCGGGAGACCCACGTGCCGGGCAACTTGGGCAAGCACCAGCGGCTCGACCATCTGTTGCTCACCTGAATCGCTCGCATGAATGGACACCCGGCGACTATATCGTCGGCCCGACGCCGTTGGCAGAATGCGCAGGTGTACGAGCACCTGCTGACGCCGTCCAAGATCACCGCTTGGCTTGACTGCGCCCATTATCTGACGCTTCGGCGCGAGGTCGACGAGGGGACTCGATCGGAGCCCACTGCCATGTTTGGCGAGATGGCGAAGATGCTTCTTGACAAGGGCAACGAGCACGAGCAGCGTGTGCTGGCCGAGTACCGGGCGTTGGGTCGCTCCGTCTACGAAGTGCCTGAGCGGCACAAGGGCGAGTCGTTCTCGGCATGGGTGAGCCGTGTCGGCCCGGCGTTGTCGCTCGGGCACGACGTGCTGTACCAAATGCCCTTCGTGCACAACGGAATCCGCGGCATCGCCGACTTTCTGGAGAGGACGACCACCGCCGACGGGTCGACCATCTACGAACCCGTCGATGCAAAGTTGGCCCGCCAGGGGGCGAAGGTTGGCCATGTCCTCCAGCTGTGCTTCTACGCCGAGGCCATCGCCGAGCAGACCGGCCACCTCCCTGAGAACCTCCACGTCCACCTGGGATCTGGGCGTCGTGAAAGTGTCCGCACCGCCGACGTCATCGCATATTGGCGGCGCCTGCGAGTGCAGCTCACGGCCGTTGTGAGCAGTGGCCCACTTACCGAGACTGTCGCGGAACCGTGTGCCCACTGCGACTTCTGTGAGTTCCGCAGCACCTGCGAGGCGCAGTGGCGGGCCGATGATTCCCTCATCTACATCAGCGGAATCCGCAGCGCGGACCGAGTCGTTCTGGCTGCAAGGGGCGTATCCACGGTCGGCAGCCTGGCGGAGGCGGCTAACACGTCGTTCGGCCTGGATCCACCACGCGAGGCACGGCTCGTCCGTCAGGCCAAGCTACAAGTCCAGGCGCGCCTTGCACCTGCGAACCCGCCCCCGTTCGAATTGATCGAGCAGGCTCAAACGGACCCAACCCTGATCGCAGACACCACAACACCGACGGTGAAGGGATTTGCTGCGCTCCCTGAACCCGATCACGGCGACATCTTCCTCGACTACGAAGGCCACCCGTTTTGGTCTGCAGAGGCCGGACTCTTTTTTCTCTTCGGCTGGGTGGAGCGCAACGTCGCCGGCAACTGGGAGTACAAGGCGATCTGGGCACACGACGCCGATGATGAGGCCGCCGGCGTCAAGTCACTTGTCGACTACGTGCGAGCGAGGCGTCAAGACCACCCGGGAATGCACGTCTACCACTACAACCACACCGAACGCAGTGCGCTTGTCCGGCTCGCGACGGACCACGGGGTCGCGGAGATCGAGGTCGAGGAACTCGTCAACAGCGGAGTCTTCGTTGACCTGTTCACCGTGCTCACAGGCGCCATGCAAGTGGGGGTGGAGTCCTACGGGCTGAAACATGTGGAGCGGCTGACCGACTTCACGCGTGGTCACGACATTGACCGGGGCGCCGGCGCAGTTGTGGAGTACGAGCGATGGATGCGTGATGGCAACAACACGCGCCTCGATCGGATCGCGCGATACAACGAGGACGACGTCCGCGCCACGCTTGCACTGCGCGACTGGCTCGTCTCGCATCGCCCGACCCAAGTCGACTGGCGGGCCGCGTTCCTGGAGTCAAGAGGGGCTGACGAGAAACTCGGGCAACGAATTGAACAGCTCTGCGGCCACCCGCTCGGGTCTGCCGAGCATCTGATGGGTGACCTTCTGAGCTACTGGCGGCGGGAGCGGCGCGTCTTGGCCGCCGAGTGTCTGCGCCTGTCGAGTGCCGACGAGCAAGATCAGTTTGAGTCCCCGCAAGTGATCGCAGGGCTTGAGTTCGGTGGCCTTGAGCAGCGGGTCACATCGAAAGGTAATCCGGGAAAGTGGCCGTCCGCAGTTTTCAAATTCCCGGATCAACCGATCTCACCCGATATCAGTCCTGATGCCAGTCTCATCGTCGCGAAGTGCGAGCAAGAGTGGGCCTTCTTCACGCTCAGGAGCCTCGATCGCATCGACCGCACCCTTGAGGTTGCTTGGACCGACAAGCACGAAGAGTTCGGGATCACCCCGACCGCGCTCACGTTCTTTGCCAACGTGTCGGAGAAGCCCAAAGACGCAGCGCTCTGCGATCTTGCGGACCGCATGATCGCTGGCGACACGTCGTCGGTCGGCCTCGCCATCCTGCGACGGGAGCCTCCCAAGTTCCTCGACGGTGGTGGCCCTCATGACGGCAGGTTTGTCGGGGAGCACGACGCCATCTGCGGCTGGGTCTCACAGCTCGACCAGAGTTACCTGCCCATCCAAGGTCCGCCGGGGACCGGCAAGACATTCATCGGCGCGCAGATCATCCGAGCGCTTGTGCGCCAAGGCAAGCGTGTCGGCGTCACGGCAATGAGTCATCAAGCGATCGACAATCTGCTGCAGGCCGTGGTCGATCAATGGGACGCGGATGACCCAACGCTGCGCGCCGTCCACAAGGCGAAGGACGGCAGCGCCGCCAACGTGGACTACCTCAGCGACAACAAACGCTGCGCGAACGGCGAGTACGACATCGTCAGCGGCACGCCGTGGCTCTTTGCCAGTGATGCGATGCGTGCCAAACCGGTGGACGTGCTCGTGATCGACGAGGCTGGGCAGCTGGGACTTGCGGACACCCTTGCCGCCACGGTCTCCGCCTCAAGCGTTGTCCTGCTTGGCGACCCGCAGCAGCTTCCGCAGGTGGCGATGGCAAACCATCCGAATGGCGCCGGGCTCAGTGCGCTTGAGCACCTGCTCGGCCCGAACGAGCGTACGTTCCCACCCGAGCGGGGTGTTCTTCTTGACGTGACCTGGCGCATGCATCCGGCGATCTGCCAGTTCATCTCGAACGTGATGTATGACGGCCGACTTATCGCCCATCCGCACTGTGCCCAGCAGGGGACCGCAGGGGGAACAGGGCTGCGCTGGATCCGAGCGCACCACACCGGCTGCTCAACCGAGTCTCCGCAAGAGGCGGATCTGGTCGCCGAGACCGCGGCCACCCTGGTGGGCACTGACTGGACCGACCAACATGGGGCCGTCCGTCCGTTAGCCGCCAAGGACATCATCGTGGTTGCCCCATACAACGACCAGCGCCGACTCATCCGCGAAACGCTGCACGGCGACCCGCTCACAGCCGACATCGAGGTCGGGACGGTCGACAAGTTTCAAGGCCGAGAGGCGGCCGTGGTCATCTTCTCGATGACGACGTCATCGGCTGACCTGATGCCCCGCGACGCCGGCTTCCTCTTTTCGAAGAACCGCCTCAACGTGGCAATCAGCCGCGCCCGTTGTGTCGCCTACCTCATCTGCACCGAACAGCTGCTGGATACCCGTGCTCGGAACGTCGAGGAGATGGTCCTTCTTTCGGCGCTCTGTTCGTTCGTTGAGGAGGCGACACTGTGCCAGTACCCCAGTCAGGAAGAGTCGCCAATGTCCAATGATGGACCATATGTGTCGTTCAAAGCTCCACCGCCATTCGGCCAGTGATGTGGCATCCTTTTCAGTACCGGCCACGTAATCCTTCTTCCATCTTCTGCCTGTTGACGTGTCTGCGCGCCCACCTAGACCGCATGGAGCGCCGGCCTCGGGCTTTCTACGGTCTAGGTGGGCGCGTAAGGCAGCCTCTCTCAGTTGGCGAGTGTTGCAGAAGGACTGGCGCAATGATCTCGCGATGGCAGCAGTTCAGTTCTTGGCTTCGGTCCAGCCCGCTCGACGCTTTAGTACTCAGGGTGGTGTCCCGAGCATGACTGCCACCTAAGTTCTGCTCAAGGCGACCGTTTGGCGAATCCAGAAACGGCCGTCGGCTGCAGGGGACCTGCTAAGAAGGGGCACGGGCCTCATACTTCAATCCGTCTGCAGTCGTACGGCGGCCGACGACCAACGTCACGACTGGCGCCACTCGTCTGACTTCGTCGGACATGTCTTCTGGAGGGCGAATTCTAAGCGCGTCGTAGAGCCTGAATCGGTTGAGGTCGATCAAGACACCGAGGGCCGCCGTGTAGTCGAAGGCCGCGCTCACCGCGCCCTGATAGGACACCCATGCCAGCAGAAAGGCAAAGAGCGTTGTTGCCATCCACACACCGTTGTCGTAATACGCACAGACGCTCACAGCGGCCACAATCAGAAACACGGCGCAGAGAGTGACTGACACGTCGAGCTGTGTTCGTGGTCCTTCCACCCCAGCCACGTGTTCGGCAGGAGCGACAGCATGCAGATGCCCGCTGAGGTGAACGATCTCTAGCTCATATGGCGCACCAGCGGCATCTTCGCCTGCTCGGAGTGCGTTGCCAAGTCGCGTAGGCATGATCCGCGTAGGCTTGACAGGCAGGCGGCTGAGCAAACGGTTGGCCTCTTCGGATTCCACTCGCCGCTCCCACCCGCCAGTTGAGCGAGGGCTCTCGTGAGACTCGAACACCGCAATCGACTCGAGCTTCAACTCGAGTAAGCGGAATGGATCGAAAACCCTTACGGCGTCCGCAACTTCGGGGAGCTCGACCCATGGCTTCACAACCTGAGCTTGCTTCCCGAGGCGCGCCATCCTCAAGACAGCCCTTCGACGGAGAACGGCCGCGGCTGAGACGCCGAATCGCCCTGACCCCCAATATCCCTCGAGGAACTGCGTAAAAGGGAACTGCACCGGCCGCAGCAGCACACCAACAATCGTACCAGCGAGGGCAGCCAGGCCGAGATCACGATTTGACAGGTCTGCGACGCGCCCCCCAAGGATCGACAAGGAAGGGGCGGCGGTGAAGCCACAGGATGCCACGATCGCGGCAACGCATCCGAGAAGCAGTGTCCCAGGGAGCACTGCTGTCAGCACCAAGTGACGGGCGGTGTTGAAGACCGAGCCAAGGAGTGACTCGGTGCTCTTCACTTCTTGACAGCCGACTTGAGCGGCAAACTGTATGTCACAAGACACACTGGGCATGTCCCAAATCGTCCCTGCGTGGCGAGCTGCTGTCCGCATTTTCGGCACGTAGGCCCGGCCGCACGAGCACCCGGGGTGCCAGGGGGACGTTGAGATGGTCTCGCCGGAGTCACCGCAACCTCTTCATACGAGCTTGAGCACGCCAGTCATCAGAAATATCCCCCATATCCAGCAGAAATACAACTGTGCTGGACGTTTGCACAGTGGGCGGTAACCGCTTCTGGTTTTGGGGTGCGCTCACATTGCTGATAGCGACGGTCGGCGGCATGCAGGACGACCTTGGCCTGACGCTCGGTCTCGCGGCGGCGACTGCATTTATCGGGGTGTTAACTTGCGGCGACGACTTCCGCGAACTGGCTCGAACCATTTTGCCTAGGAAGGAATCGCCGCCGCCAGGCGGCGATTCCGAATCCTCCCGCAGCCGCACCCAGGGGGAATTCCCGTTCGGCCAGCCCGAGATTTGCGCTTTCCCTATATTGGTAATGGTTGAGGCTAAGGACGGCACAGAGGACTATCGGATTCGCCAGCCGGAACGAGTACCCGCCACGCGGCGACACGCTGAGCGGCAGCGGCATTCATTCGGCGGGCTTAGAATCTCGTGCCGAGAGCAACGACCCGTACACACTGGAGGGGCCCTTGTGGGGAATGAGCGCACTGTCGAACTCGGACGCATTGAACGAGTCGACCCCAGGACATATTGGGGCCATGAGGCGCACGACTTTACCCCCTGGCTTCGCGCCAACATCAACCTTTTGGGTGAAGCTTTGGGAATCGAGATCGATCCGGCCGTGGAGCGGGAAGTGGCGGTTGGCCCGTTTTCGGCCGATCTTCTCGGCACCGACCTCGGCTCCGGCGCCACGATTCTCGTCGAGAACCAACTTGAACCAACTGACCACTCGCACCTTGGGCAGCTCCTTACGTACGCGAGCGGCCTCGATGCGCGCGTGGTCGTCTGGGTGTCTCGCCAGTTCCGTGATGAGCACCGTCAGGCCCTGATGTGGCTCAATGAGAACACCCCCGAGGATCTCAGCTTCTTTGGCATCCAGATTGAGCTGATCAAGATCGGCGACTCTGCACTCGCACCTGACCTTAAGGTTGTAGTGATGCCATCTGAGTGGCAGAAGATTGCAGCTGCGGCACGAACTGGCCAGGCGACCGACCGCCAGCAACGGTACAAGGCATTTTGGGCAGCACTTATCGAGGACATCCTCGACAGGAATCCCCGGTTTACGTCGTCCAGGCCCGAGCGGGCACCCCGTCAAAGTTGGTGCTCGTTCAGCATCGGGCGAGCCGGCTTTTCAACGAACGCAGCGTTCAGCTGGAGCAACGCCGGCCTGGGGTGGCAGGTGAAGGCCGAGCTCTATATCGATACAGGGGACTTTGAAACTAACAAGAAGGCTTTCGATCTCCTGGTGGCACAGCGCAGCCGTATCGAATCGGACTTCGGCGAGATCTTGGAATGGACGCGCCGCGACGACATCCGAGCATCACGCGTATTCATAAGCACCCCAGGCAGCATTGACGATGACCAGGATCGCCTCGAGAGTTACCGTGCCTGGTTGGTGGAGCGTGTCTTCCGTCTCAGGGAAGTCTTCGGAGACCGTGTGACGGCCCTGGACCTAAGCTGACCCGAGACTCGAAAGACAAGCGATCGGAGTCCGCGTCCACCAGCCGGACTTCGGGGTAGGCTGCGGGCATGGTCGAACCTTTCGCGGCCCACGGCCAAACGTCGATCGACAACCCGATCCTCAATTCGCCTTATGCGCCGCCAAGCCGACACTACGAGGTCGGGCCCAATGGGCCGACCGGGGTGATCAAGGACGGCCGACGGACGAGTGAGTCCTGGATCCCAATCGCCGTGGCCAAGAAGGGCAAGAAGGGCGAGCTGGTCCAGGAAAGGATCGACTTCGACGTCACCGGCGAGCGGCGCGAGCGCAACGAACTGATCAACGAGATCCGGCGGGATGTCGCGAAGTGGCGCGGTGACGGTCAGTATGGCGGCGTCACTCCGATTACTCGCAAGCTGCTTCAACACTGGGCAGACCCGGATCGGGAAAACCGAGTCATCTTCGCGCAGCGAGAGGCGACTGAAACGGCGATCTTCCTGACTGAGGTCGCCGGCCGATACCACGGGTACGCGGACTGGCGTCGGCGGCTTGAGCCCGAGAACGAGGCTCACAACGACGGCCTCCCAAGAGCCGCGCTGAAGATGGCCACAGGAAGCGGCAAAACCGTCGTGATGGCGATGCTCATCGCGTGGCAGACCCTCAATAAGGTCCAGTCGCCGCGAGATGCCCGCTTCACCAACCGCTTCCTCATCGTCACGCCAGGTCTGACGATCAGGGACCGGCTCCGGGTCCTGTTGCCGGAAGATGGAGAAAACTACTACGACCTGCGCGACCTCATCCCGGCCGACCTCAAAGGTGGGCTCGAGCACGCGCGGATCGCGATCACGAACTACCACGCCTTCCAGCTCAAGGACGCAAAAGAGATCAAAGGCGTCGCGAAGAACACCCGCCTCCTGTTGAAGGGCGACCGCAAGGACGACCCCTTCAAGGAGACGCCGCAGGCGATGGTGAGCCGCATCCTGCGCGACCTTGGGTCGGACAAGCAGCGGATCATTGTCCTGAACGACGAGGCCCATCACTGCTACGCCGACAAGCCGCTTAAGGGGGGCGAGAAGGTCGGCAAAGAGCAGCAGGACGCCAACGAACAGGCCCGGGTGTGGTTCCGTGGCCTTCAAGCGATCGCGAAGCACGCGGGCATCAAGCAGATCTGGGACCTGTCGGCAACACCGTTTTACCTCAAAGGCTCCGGCTACAACGAGGGGTACATCTTTCCTTGGGCCGTCAGCGACTTCTCGCTGATGGATGCCATCGAGTCGGGCATCGTCAAGGTGCCGCGCACGCCGGTCGACGACGATGCAAGCGACCCGCTCGTGACCTACCTGCGTCTGTGGGACTACGTCGGCGACCAGTTACCGAAGCGCGCAGCAAAGGGCTCGGTTACCGATTGGCTTCCACCCAAAGAACTCGAGGGTGCGCTCCGCAGCCTCCACCGCTCGTACGAGAGCGCTTTCACCCACTGGGAAAGAGAGCTTAAGCAGTACCGTGAGACGCCGCCGGTGTTCATTGTCGTCTGTCCGAATACGGTCGTATCGAAGCTCGTCTACGACTGGATTGCGGGTGAGCAGGTCGTCGTAGACGACGAGATCGTCGCCCACAAGCCGGGTGAACTCGCGCTGCTGTCGAACGTCGTCGACGGCAAGCCGCTTGCGCGCCCTCGCACCATCCTCATTGACTCCGCGCAGCTCGAGTCCGGGGAGGGGATGAAGGATGACTTCAAGAAGGTCGCGGCTGCCGAGATCACAGCCTTCAAGCAGGACTACCGCAAGCGGAACCCGGGCGCTGATGTGGAGAAGATGGACGACAACGAGCTTCTCCGCGAGGTGATGAACACCGTCGGCAAGCGGGGCCGGCTCGGGGAGCACGTGCGCTGTGTCGTGAGCGTCTCGATGCTCACGGAGGGTTGGGACGCCAACACGGTCACACACATCCTGGGAGTACGGGCCTTCGGCAGCCAGCTTCTCTGCGAACAAGTCGTCGGTCGCGGACTGCGCCGCCGTTCGTACGCTGTCAACGACGACGGGATGTTTGAGCCCGAGTACGCGAACGTCTATGGCATTCCGTTCCAATTCATCTCCTCCGACAGGCCGATCAAAGATCCGCTCCCCCCGAAGCCGGTGATCAACGTTTGCGCCGTCGAGGGCCGCGAGGAGCTGCGGATCGAGTTCCCGAAACTCGACGGGTACCGAATCGAGATCCCAGATGCCGAACTCCACCTCGACCTCGACCCCGAACCCGAGTTCGAGATCGGCCCCAACACCGTGCCACAGTGGGTCGAGCTCGGTGGCGTTGTCGGGGAGCGCGAGCTGGAGCAGGGAGACCCAACGCAGTATCGCCCGCAGCAGGTCGCCTTCGTGCTCGCCAAGCGCATCCTTGACGCCAACTTCAACACCGTCGACGATCGACGCCCTTGGCTCTTTCCTAGACTCGTCGAGATATGCCGCGAGTGGATTGACGAGAAGGTCGTCGTCACCGGCGACTACAGCCTTGGCTACCTCATCACGATCACTGAAGCTCGCGTGTTGGCCGCCGAGGCGGTGTGGAATGCGATCGTCCGGTATGAGGGCAACCGCCGCGAGCGCCTGCGTCCGATGATCAACCGCTTCGACCCCGTCGGGTCGACCCGAGATGTCGACTTCCAGACCCGCAAGCGCACCGTGCCAACGGAGAAGTCTGAGGTCTCCCACGTGACGCTCGATGGCCGCGACGGCAACACCTGGGAGCAGCTCCTCGCGAGCGAGCTCGAGCTGAATCGAAGGGTTAAGTCATACGTGAAGAACGACCACCTTGGCTTTACGATCCCGTATGTGCACAAGGGCCGCAGCCACAGCTACACGCCTGACTTCCTCGTTCGGCTCGAGCCTGGCAACGACGGGGTCACACGCACCCTCGTGATCGAGGTCTCCGGCAGCCAAAAGAGTCCGGGACCGACACGCCAGAAGGCAACCACGGCACGTGACTCCTGGTGTGTCGCGGTCAACAACCATGGCGGCTTCGGCCGATGGGGGTACATCGAGATGACGAACCCGCTCGAGTTCAAATCACGCCTCGTCGACGCGATCGACGCACTCTACGGCGACACCGCGATCATCGGCGACCCCGATCGCCTCGACTTCGAGTTGACTGCCCGTGGCTAGTCGTGAGAAGAAGCAGGCAGGGCCGACGCCGGTCGATTCGATCACGCACGGTGACAAGCGGACGAATATTCCCACCGCCGATGCGCACGCGTTCGTCGACCCCGCAATCGAGGAAGTCCGCAAGGTTCGCTACGCGCGAGACGAGAGCCTCGATCCGCAGCTCGTCTGGCGAGGGAAGTACGCACCAGCCACCGAGAGGGACGAGGCTGACCTCGACCTCGTCGCCGATGCGCCGCCGATCTACATCCAGGAGAAGATCGACCCCCGCGTCCTGATCGAGAACCTCCGGCGCACAGCAGCGAAGCTCGAGGACGAGCCTGAGCTGAGACTGTTCGAATCGTTTGACGGCTTGGGTGGACTCGATCAGGTCGACTTCTACGAGCACGATGCCAACTGGTCGAACCGGATGATCCTCGGCGACAGCTTGCAAGTGATGGCGTCACTCGCCGAGCGGGAGAAGCTCCGCGGCAAGGTGCAGATGGTCTACGTCGACCCGCCGTACGGCATTAAGTTCGGCTCGAACTGGCAGGTGTCGACACGCAACCGTGATGTGAAGGACGGGAAGCTTGAGGACGCGGCCCGCGAGGCCGAGCAGATCAAGGCTTTCAGGGACACGTGGGAACTCGGGATCCACTCGTACCTCAGCTATCTCCGAGATCGCCTGATCGCCGCTCGTGAGCTACTATCCGAGTCGGGATCTTGCTTTCTTCAGATTGGCGATGCGAACCTTCACCTCGTGCGCTCGTTGCTTGACGAGGTGTTCGGCGCGGACAACTTCGTCAGTCAAGTCACCTTCAAGACGACCTCGGGTGCGACCAGCGAGTTCCTCGGTGGGACGACGGACTTTGTGTTGTGGTACGCGAAGGATCGATCTATGGCGAAGTTCCGCCAGATCTATCGCCCCCGCGTGGTCGGCGCAGAGGGGGATCTCACGTACTCAAATCTCGAGGCGCCCGACGGCTCGCGAAGGCGGCTCTCCAAAGTGGAGTTGTCAGCCTATGAGCCAGCGGACGGCCGCCTATACCGCCTTCAGATCCTCACGTCCCAAGCCGCTGGCCGCGCAAAGGGTGAGGGCGCTGCGTCATGGTTCGCGGTTGAGGTGGATGGAAAGGAGTACCGCCCGTCGATGCAGGCGCGGTGGAAGACGAACGAGTCAGGCATGGAGCGTCTTCTCCTTGCAGGGCGGGTTGAAGCCAGCGCCTCGTCGCTTAGCTACGTGCGTTTTCACGACGACTTTCCGGTCATCCCGATCAACAACCTGTGGGATGACACTCAGTCCGGGAGTGGGATGGACAAGGTCTACGTCGTTCAGACGAACACAAAGATTATTGAACGTTGCATGCAGATGACCACCGACCCCGGCGATCTCATTCTTGACCCGACGTGCGGCTCGGGCACCGCGGCGTTTGTCGCAGAGAAATGGGGTCGCCGCTGGATAACGATTGATACGTCGCGAGTCGCGCTGACACTTGCCCGCCAGCGCGTTATGGGAGCCCGCTTCCCTTGGTACCTCCTCGCGGATTCAACTGTTGGGCAGGCGAAGGAACAGACACTCATAGGTAACATTATCCCGCAAGTCGCGTGTGCGAACGACATCCGCGCCGGCTTCGTCTACGAACGAGTGCCGCACATCATGCTGAAGTCGATTGCAAGTAACCCAGACATCAAGAAGGGCATGTCCCGCGAGGCTATGGACGATGCGATCATCCGTCACACCGACTTTGAGCTCCTCTACGACAAGCCGTACGAAGATCCAAGAAAGGTCCGCGTCGCCGGCCCGTTCACGGTCGAGTCGCTGAGCCCGCACCGTTCGCTCTCGTTCGGCGACAGCCCAGAGTCGCTCTCCGAAAGCAAAGCCGCCAAGAGTGCCGACGCACCGAACTTCGAGCAGTCGATCCTCGACAACCTCGCTAAGGCCGGCATCCAGAACGGACGCCGCCAGGAGCGGATCGCGTTCGTGGCGTTCGAGACCTACGCGGGCGAGTACATCCAGGCAATCGGACTGCGCGACGGCGAGCCCGAGGGAGACGGGCCGGGGCGGATTGCCATTGCGGTCGGCCCCCAATACGGGACCGTCAGTCCGTCGTACGTGAAGAGGGCCGCGCGGGAGGCGCTCGCGGCGGAAGATGTCGACCTGCTCGCGATCCTTGGTTTCGCCTTCGACCCACAGGTCACCGGCCTGACAGAGGACGACGGTGTCAGCATCGAGGCTTCCGATGAAGGGTTCGCCAGGGTCGCGGGCGTTCGCAAACTTGGCCGGATCCCGGTGCTGATGGTGCGGATGAACGTCGACCTCCTCATGGGCGAGGAGCTGAAAAAGACCGGCGCCGGCAACCTCTTCACTGTCTTCGGCGAGCCCGACATCGAATGGCAAGAGACTGAGGCCGGCGTCATCGTTGATCTCAAGGGCGTCGACGTCTACGACCCGACGACCGGCGAGGTTCGGAGCAACAGCACCGATCAGATCGCGCTCTGGATGATCGACACGGACTACGACGAAGAGTCGTTCTTCGTCCGGCATTGCTACTTCACTGGAGGCAACGACCCGTACAAGCGCCTCAAGACCGCGCTCAAGGCGGACATCGACGAGGAGGCGTGGGAGTCGCTCTACCAGACCGTCTCCCGCCCGTTCCCCAGTCCGCAGACCGGCAAGTTCGCCGTCAAGGTCATCAACGACTATGGCGACGAGGTCATGAAGGTCTTCGACGTATGAAGCTCACCCACATCCGAATCAAGGACTTCCGTAGCTTCGAAGGTGAGCACGAGTTTCGGGTTTCGTCTGGTGTGAACTACTTCGTTGGGCCTAACAACTGCGGTAAGTCGAACCTCGTTCGGGCTCTTGAGCTCGCGCTCGACCCGGACGCTCACTATGTGCCCGACCTTGACCGGCCAGCGAGCTCGGCGGGCGTTGGCAAGCCGCCCACCACACGGATAACGTTAACGTTTCAGGTTGGTAAGACTTCCCCGGAGCAAACACTTCTCATGCGGGCGCAGAACTATGAGCTGGGTGTCCGCAAGAGCCGGAGCGGATCGACGTCAGCAAAGGCGCAGACGTACGCGTCCGAAGGCGAGGTTCGCTTTGTGTCTTCCTTTGCAGGAGGTGGTGCGCGGCAAACAAGCTTCCAGGCCAAAGGCTCCGGCGCCGCATCATTGCCAGCAGACAGCTCTGAGCATCAGAAGCTCGAGTCACAGTTCCGAGCGGTTGTGCGGTTCGGTGTCATCCACAGCGGCCAAGACATGGAGTCCCTGCTCAAAGGGAAGTTCCGCGAAATCTTGCAGCTCGTAATCTCGGATCACTTGGGTGCTGAGTTGGAGGCTGCGAATACATCTCGAAGCGAGTACCTCCAGGCTCTCCAGGTTCAGCTGCTCGACCCTCTTCGAAGCAGGATCCTCGACCGCGTTGGGAGCATGTTCCCCGAAATACTGGCCGCCGAATTGATTCCGGCAGTTCCTACGGTAGACGAGACGTTGTCATCGGTCGACGTTCGATTAAGAGACTCGCTCATGACGCAGCTGACGGATAAGGGCACCGGTGTTCGCGGAGCTGTTCTCGTGTCGATGCTCCAGTATCTTGCGGAGCAGAGCAGACGATCCCTCGTTCTTGCCGTAGAAGAACCGGAGGCGTTCCTTCATCCTGCCGGGCAGGAGGCCATCAAGGGACAGCTCGACGACCTGGCTGCTCGGCCTGAGGTTTCGCTCATCGTTACTACTCACTCGCCTTACGTGATCTCGCGTTCAAGCGAGGCTTTGGTCACCGAGCTTCGGAAGGACACGGACGGAGTGACTACCGCGGTCGACACAGTTGAAGGGGATCAGAGCAGAGCATCACTGCTTGGCTCTCTATATCGAGATGCAGGTCTCGCATTTGTGCTTGAGCGGAGCTTGGAGATTCCAGGCGGAACGAAGGTCGTGGTCGTCACCGAGGGGTACACGGATGGGCTGTTTATCCAACTNNTCATTGCCGCGGGAACGGCCGCTAACGTCGTGCCGCAGGCGGTGCTTGCCGAAGCCGCGACGGAGTGCCCAGTAGTCGCCCTGCTTGACCACGATGACAACGGGCGAGCTGCAAGAGACAAGCTAAAGAGCTTCCACTGGGAGCCGTCTAAGCGCATTCTGTCCCTGTCCGCGTGGCCCGATAGATGCGGGTCGCATGACGTCGAGATAGAGGACCTGCTGCCGCCGGGGCCAGTCGCAGCCATTGTCGCAGAGATGGGCGAGGACAAGGCGCTCGACGGGAAGATTCGCTGCGGGAAGGGCTGGCATTTCGAGCTGAGCAAGGCATGGAAGGATGCAGCGATCGACATGCTTGAGCCGAGGCTCGACGGCGATCCTGGAGGGATCGTCTGGCTTGCGGAGGAGCTGCATTATCGGGCGACATTGATAGCTGCTTCGAAAGCACCGGCCGCAGCGGCAACCGTATGACGTACACGCCCTCCCAAGCCGAAGCCATAGCCTGTCTCGACGAGCCATTGCAGATCATCGCATGCGCGGGCTCGGGAAAAACGCAGGTGATCTCGCAGAGGATCGCGTCGATCCTGACCCTTCGGGACGTCGAGCCACGGAACATCGTCGCTTTCACATTCACCGAGAAGGCCGCGGCTGAGCTCCAGGACCGGATCCACTCGATCCTCGACCAGGAGGGCATCGACCGGACCGGGCTGGCTGAGATGTACGTCGGCACGATGCACGGTTACGCCCTCGACCTGTTGCAGCGGCTTGTGCCGGAGACCTTCAAGTTCTCGGTGCTGACAGACATCACGTCGCGGCTGCTCGTGGACAGGAACAGCAAGCAGTCTGGCCTGACCGCCTGTCCAACCAGCTCAACAGGCACGCCGACGCTTCGGCGCTTCATTCACTCGAGGCTCTTCCTGCAAGCCACGAGCGTCCTTCGTGAGGACACCGTTAATGAGGATCTCGTCCCGGCCGGCGTTTGGTCGTCCTTTCGCGATTACATGGGTCTGCTCTACGACAAGCGGTACTTCGACTACACCGAAATCATCAACCTTGCCGTGCAGTTTCTTGAGGGTGACGAGGACGCCGACGCGGACGCGGCGACGGTTCGCGGCCACATCCGCGACGACATCCGCTACGTCGTCGTCGACGAGTATCAGGACG
>DMNR01000162.1 GCA_003452655.1 Actinomycetota bacterium
GCCGCCTCGTCTTCGGGAACCACGTGCGTGCGCTGCATGCGATAGAGCTGGAGTCTGTGTTCCATCATCCGCAAGAATCGATATGCCTGAGCCAACGTCGCGGCGTCTTCGCGCCCGACGTATCCCCATATGGCCATGCTCTCGAGTGCCGACATGGTGTTGGGGCTGCGCAACATCACGTCGGAGCGTCCGTGCACCAACTGCAGCATCTGCACACTGAATTCGACGTCGCGCAGACCACCTTTGCCTAGCTTGAGCTCGCGCTCGGACTTGTTCGCGGGGATATTGGCCTCGACCTTGCGACGCATCTCCTGAACCTCATTGACGAAGTTCGGACGATCGGCAGCCGACCACACCAACGGTTGGATGGACTCGATGTACTCGCGCCCAAGTTCGGCGTCGCCCGCCGAGAATCGCGCCTTGAGCAACGCCTGGTATTCCCAGGTCTGGGCCCACCGTTCGTAGTAGCCGACGTGGCTGTTCAACGTGCGGACCAACGCCCCCGACTTTCCCTCCGGGCGCAGCGCGGCATCCACTTCCCAGATCGATCCCTCGGGGGTCGTGTCGTTCGCGGCGCGCATTACACCTCGGGCGAGCAGCGTCGCGGTCTTCAGCGCCTCGGTCTCGTCGGCCAGTTCTCCATTCGGGAGCTCGGCAGGCTCGGCGACGAAGATGACGTCAACATCTGAAATGTAGTTGAGTTCCTGACCACCACATTTGCCCATGGAGATGATCGAAATGCGGCACGGAGCAGAGCCTTCGGGCAGCTCACAACGCGCGAGTTCCAGGCAAGCGGCGAGAACCGCATCGGCAAGGTGTGCGAGTTCGTGCGTGACCTCGGAGAACGACGAGTGTCCTGACAGGTCGCGAGCGGCCAACGCCAATAGGCGGCGCCGGTACGCGACTCGCAGCGCCGTAGCTCCATCGATCCAGGCAGCGCCATCTGTAGCCGTGCAACTCACTGCAGCAACGAACTCNTCCTTGAGTTCCTCGGCACTTGGTGGCCGATCCATGAGGTCGTGATCGACCAGTGTGCGGAAGTGATCGGGATGGCGAACCAAATGCTCTGCCAGTGCTTCGCTCGCACCCAAGACCAGGGCGAGTTGCAGTCGGAAGTCGCCATCATCGAGGAGCGCCTGCACGAGCTCACCGCGAATTCCGACCTCCGCGGCCGAGGCCAACACCCGCTCGAACGACAGGAGGCCTTGGTCAGGATCGGCTGCTTGGCTGAATACGTCGAGGATTTCGGGACTGTCGCGAAGCCCGTCGTATGCCGGGCCGGACAGCAACTTCTCAGCTCGCTCGATATTGGTGAAACCAAGGCGCGCAAGCTGGCCCGGCAGTGAGTTGTAGCGACTAGTTACCAAGGTCGCCGCCTACCTGAGGACGCCATCACGGTCGGTGCACTACAGGACCGGCAGGTACTTCATACGTTCGAACTCGGTCACCTGCCGGGCGTACTCGTCCCACTCCGCCCGCTTGTTGCGCAGGAAGAAATCGAAGACGTGTTCGCCGAGGGTGTCAGCCACTAGTTCACTGCGCTCCATCGCCTGGATCGCCCGGTTCAGGCTCGTCGGCAATGGTTCGAGTCCCATCGCCCGGCGCTCTGCCGATGAGAGCGCCCACACGTCGTCCTCGGTTCCCGGCGGGAGGTCGAGTCCGTCTTCGATGCCTTTGAGCCCGGCAGCTAGCAGTAGCGCAAGCGCGAGGTACGGGTTGCAGGCGCTGTCGAGCGCGCGGTACTCGATTCGCGTCGAGTTGCCCTTGTGTGGCTTGTACATCGGCACGCGCACCAAAGCTGAGCGGTTGTTGTGTCCCCAGCAGATGAAGGACGGCGCCTCATCACCGGCGACGAGACGCTTGTACGAGTTCACCCACTGATTTGTGACGGCAGTGATCTCCGGTGCGTGCCGCAGCAGTCCGGCCATGAACGAGCGAGCGACCTTCGACAGTTGCATGTCTGCACCCGGCTCGTAGAAAGCGTTGCGCTCACCTTCAAAGAGGCTCATGTGAGTGTGCATACCCGAGCCGGCAAATTCCGTGAATGGCTTAGGCATGAACGAGGCCTGTAGACCCTGCTCCAGCGCGACTTCCTTCACAACCAAGCGGAACGTCATGATGTTGTCCGCCGTCGTCAGTGCGTCGGCGTAGCGAAGGTCGATCTCCTGCTGACCAGGAGCACCTTCGTGGTGACTGAATTCGACGGAGATGCCGAGCTTCTCCAGCATCGTGATGGCCGTGCGTCGGAAGTCCTGACCTCCACCTTGCGGTGCGTGATCGAAGTAGCCGACGTCATCGACGGGCACGGGTGGTTGACCCGGCAACAGCGGACGCTCAAGCTCACGATCCTTGAAGAGAAAGAACTCGATCTCCGGGTGCGTGTAGAAGGTGAATCCCATGTCTGCCGCGCGCGCCAGCGTACGTTTGAGGACCCAACGCGGATCGGCATACGAGGGCGATCCGTCTGGCAGGGTGATGTCGCAGAACATGCGTGCCACTGCCTGCGTGTCACCGCGCCACGGCAGAGGCTGGAAGGTGGCGGGATCCGGCTTCGCCAACATGTCTGCCTCACTGACGCGGGCGAACCCCTGAATCGCAGAACCATCGAAGCCAATGCCCTCACTGAAGGCACCTTCGAGTTCGGCCGGAGCCACGGCTACCGACTTCAGCATCCCAAGGACGTCGGTGAACCACAGCCGGACGAATCGGATGTCGCGTTCTTCGATTGTGCGCAGGACGAACTCGGTCTGCTTATCCATGCTGGACATCTTCCCACGGCACACCTCGCTCGTGCAGCAGGTGATGTGCCGGGCACCCGACGTTGACGTCTGCGGGCAGATACCCTCGGCTGGTGTCCACTGTCCGATTCGCTGGCGCCCAGGTCAACACAACCGTTGGTGATCTGGGAGGCAATGTCGCACTGATCCTCAAGTCCTGCCACGAGGCGGCGGCCTCCGGAGCACAGTTGGTGGCGTTCCCCGAAATGGCCATCACCGGCTATCCCGTGGAGGACCTGGCACTGCGGCCCTCATTCCAGGCCGCAGCCATGGCGGCGACCCAGGAACTTGCCGCGCAGCTAGGCCGTGATGGTCTCGGCAACATCACCGTCGTCGTCGGTTCATT
The DNA here is from genome assembly GCA_003452655.1 of Actinomycetota bacterium. Classification (GTDB taxonomy): domain Bacteria; phylum Actinomycetota; class Actinomycetes; order S36-B12; family UBA10799; genus UBA10799. The sequence goes on from DMNR01000162.1 coordinate 3,124, forward strand.
GGCGACCTCAGCGCAAGGTCGCCCGCAGAACGTCGCAGCAGTACTCCGCGGTGGGCTTGTCGAGCACACGTACGCCAAACATCAATTACCTAACTACGGCGTGTTCGATGAGCGTCGTCTATTCGAACCGGGGAACGACCCGTGCGTCATTGATGTCGCGGGAGTGTCGGTCTCCATCGCCATCTGCGAGGACCTGTGGCAAGTCAATAGCCCGCCAGAGGTAGCCGCCGAAGCTGGCGCCGACGTGCTGTTGGTGATCAACGCTTCACCCTTCGAACAGGGCAAGCACCACCAACGTCTGCAGCTGTGCCAGACCCGAGCAGACCAGACGAATGCAACCGTCATATACGTGGCGGCCGTCGGCGGACAGGACGAATTGGTGTTCGACGGCGGATCGATGGTGGTGCGGCCAGGCGGCTCTATTGCGGCCAGCTCCCCCCGCTTCGTTGATCATCTGATGTACTGCGATCTGTCTGACAGCGGCTCTGCGGAACAGGGGGCAGTGGCGCCGGAACTCGATGAACTCGCCGAGGTGTACGAGGCCCTCGTTGTTGGCCTGCGCGACTACGTGAGGAAGAACGGCGTGCGCAGCGTCGTCCTCGGTTTGTCGGGCGGCATTGACTCCGCGCTGGTGGCTGCGATCGCCTGCGACGCTTTAGGCAGTGCGAATATATATGGGATTGCCATGCCGTCGAAGTACTCGTCCTCTCATTCCGTGGAGGATGCCCACGACACTGCGCAGCGAACCGGTCTGTCCATCCGCCAAGTTCCCATCGCTGGCGTGTTCGACGCGTACCAAGACCTGTTGCACCTGGAGGGCCTCGCCGAGGAGAACCTGCAGGCACGTATCCGCGGTACCACGTTGATGGCGGTCTCGAACGCTGAGGGACACCTCGTCTTGGCGACCGGAAACAAGAGTGAATTGGCGGTCGGCTACTCGACGATCTACGGCGATGCGGTTGGAGGCTTCGCCCCGATCAAGGACGTGCCGAAGACAATGGTTTGGGCCTTGTCTCGCTGGCGTAATGAGCAGGCACAACTCATTGGCGCCACTGCCCCGATCCCGCCGCGTTCGATTGATAAGGAACCGAGCGCTGAATTGCGCCCAGACCAACTCGACTCAGACTCGTTACCTGACTACGAAGAACTCGATGCCGTAGTCGCCCACTACGTGGAGGGCGGCGTGTCAGCAAGCGAATTGATCGCCCAGGGGTTCGACGCGAGTCTCGCGCGGCGAATCATTCGGCTTACCGACGCGGCCGAGTACAAGCGCCGCCAGTACCCACCGGGAACCAAAATCACGCGGCTGGCCTTTGGTCGTGACCGCCGCATGCCGATTACTAATCGGTGGTCAGAGCCCGGCGAAGTCGGCGAGTAGTTCGACGCGACGGCTTCGCCGCGCGGTCCGTCTGGCCATCGACGGATTCGCCAGTCGCGGCGAGCCCATGCAGTGCCTGCTTCACCAGCCGAGAGACGAAATCCTTGCGTCCTCCGCGCCCGCCGCCATTAAGAATGTTGTACATCAACACCGGTGAAACCAGCATGCTCGCGGTGACCTCGATATCGAGGTCGTCGGCGAGTTCACCCCGATCGATGCCGAGCTTCAAAGCCTCTTGGACGCGCTGCCACCGAGGAAGAATCACGCGCTCATGACACAACTGGAAGAGCTGCGGGTTGCTCTTGGCCTGGGCGAAGATCCTTGGCAGGAGCTCCGCGCCGGAGGTCCGTGAGGTGCGAACCCACTCGAGCATGTCGATGAGCACGGTCGCAGTGCTGGCCTGCTTGTCGATCGCTGGCAGGTCGTCATTGAGAGTCTCGAGTGCCGAGTTGATCAATTCATTTCGATCCGCGTACCGGCGGTAGATGGTCGCCTTGCCGACGCTCGCTCGAGAGGCAACTTCTTCGACGGAGAATCCCTCGATGCCTCGATCGGCGATCACCGCGAGGGTCGAAGAGACGATCGCTGCGTCTACTTCTTCACTCCGCTGCCTGGCCACTTGAGAACACTAAACGCGAGCCCGAAACACGATCGAGTGACCCCAACCCAATGTGACCTGACTCGCGTTTTGACCCCCCGAAACTCCCCCTCCCAACGAAGCGTGCAAATGCGCTGCCCAGGACTGCCATTTGTAGCGGATTCGTGCCACCATTGTCCTCGTCCGGGGACTGCACCACGCAGCCTCGAGATAGGAGAACTGCCATGTCAGTCGAACGTGCCCTCTACGGCGGGCAATCGGCAAGTAGCGACGGCCCAGTCCGTCGGGTAACGGTTAACGATCTGGCCGCCGCGAAAGTACGCGGCGAACGCTGGCCAATGATCACCTGCTACGACGCTCTTACAGCAGGACTTTTTGACGAATCCGGAATTCCGGTTCTGCTGGTCGGTGACTCGGCAGCCAACGTTGTCTACGGATATGACTCAACGTTGCCAGTGACGGTTGACGAGTTGATCCCACTGGCGCGCGCAGTCGTTCGTGGTTCTTCGCGCGCAATGGTCGTTGCCGATCTTCCCTTCGGTTCGTACCAAGCGTCACCCGCGCAAGCCCTCGAAACGTCAGCCCGCTTCATGAAGGAGGCCGGAGCGCACGCGGTGAAGCTTGAGGGTGGAGCTCGCGTGCTGCCGCAGGTCGAGGCCCTGACGGCTGCCGGGATTCCGGTGATGGCCCACCTTGGCCTCACCCCCCAGTCGGTCCACACGATGGGCGGCTACCGCGTGCAAGGCCGTGGTGAGGCAGGTCAGGTCCTTCTCCAGGACGCGAAGGCACTGCAGTCCGCAGGCGCCTTCGCAGTCGTCCTTGAACTGGTCCCAGCGGACCTCGCTGACATGGTGACCCGCTCGTTGGCGATCCCAACGGTGGGAATCGGCGCAGGTGCCACAACCGATGGTCAGGTTCTGGTCTGGCAAGACATGGCCGGCCTAACGCCGGGCCAGCCCCCGAAGTTCGTCAAGCA
>DMNR01000378.1 GCA_003452655.1 Actinomycetota bacterium
GAGGGTCTTGTTCGGCGCCATCACTAAGGTCGGGCGCTGCAATTTTTCGACCAGCCACGCCGTCGTCGCGCTCTTGCCAGTGCCAGTCGCACCTAACAGGACAACGTCCTTCTCGCCGGCCTCAATCCGTTTCGCAATCTCGGCAATGGCCGCAGGTTGATCTCCAGCAGGCTGGTACTCACTGATCACCTCGAACGGTGCAACAGTTCTTTGTAGGTCAGTGATAGGGCGCGCCATGGCCTAACCCTACGTGGCGTCTATGACGCTCCACGCCATAGCTACAGGCCAGCTTGAGTAAGTGCTGACTGCAGTGACGTGAAGCCATGCGTGACCCGAGCACCGTCGTTATGGTGACGACATGTTGAGGCTGTCCGCTGAACAGGCCACCAGGGGTGCCCGAAATGCGGCTGCCCGTCTCCAAAAGGCCCACGTTTCTCAGGGTGATCGCGTAGCGTTCTGTGTCCAGATCCCGCAGGACCCGGTCCGTAGCGCTTTCGAACAGTCGCTACTCCTCCAAACGGTTTGGGGAGCACTCCGAATCGGTGCAATTCCGGTCATGGTTAACCCGCAGTTACCGTCGGCCGAGGCGAGCGCGCAAGTCATTGACTGCGACTCAAAGATGTCGATCACCACAGCTGCTGCACTGAATGAATTGGTCTCCGAAGCAAGCACGGTCGGCTCGGCAGACTCAGAATCATTTGCTGCGCGCCCGATGCACTACACCTCGGGCACGACCGGACTGGCCAAGGGCGTGTGGACTGGGTTCCTCGCACCCGACCAAATCGCCCGATGGTGGGCAGACGAGCAGGACCAATGGGGGTTCGACAGCTCCGACGTGACCCTGGTGCATGGACCACTGTCGAGTTCGGCCCCCTTGCGGTATTCACTGCTGGTGTTGGCGGCCGGTGGTGACGTGCTCCTTCCCGGCAAATTCGATCCTCACGCCATTGCATCGGCACTTGCCACCGAAAAGCCCACAACTGCGTTCACCGTTCCCAGTCACTGGCAACGCCTGTTCGCGCTCGATTCGCTGCCAGCATCGCCGTACAGGTTGGTCGCCCACGCCGGATCGGCCTGTCCCCCGAAACTCAAACGCCGACTCCATGAGTGGGCCGGAGCAAAGTCGGTATGGGAGTTCTACGGGTCGACCGAGGGACAGTTCGCGGCATGTTCAGGACTCGACTGGGAGTCCCGGCCGGGCACGCTTGGACTCGCACGGCAAGGCCGCCGACTCTTCACCGAGAACGACGTCATCTGGTGTGAGACACCGGACTACTCTCGCTTCGAGTATTGGCGGGATCCTCAAAAAACCGCCGGAGCCTGGAAACGCACCCCAAATGGTGGTTCCGCATTCACCGTCGGCGACCTCGGTCGCCTTGATGAAGATGGATACCTCTACCTCGATGGCCGCCGCGAAGACTTGGTCATTACGGGCGGTATGAATGTGTACCCAGCGCACGTCGAGGCTGTGTTGTCGACGATCGAAGGTGTTGAAGAAGTCGCGGTCTTCGGGGTCGATGACGACGTTTGGGGTCAGCGCGTGTCTGCTGTCGTGGTTGGCTCAGCATCTGACGAACTGATCGCCACAGTCGCGGCCGCTCACTTAGCGGGCTATCAGCGACCAAAATCGATCTATCGGCTCGCCGAGATTCCCCGCAATGCGATGGGAAAGATTCAGCGGCTCGATTTGCCTCAATATCTTGCAAATCGACCCGAGGTCACGAAGTCAGGTAAGTCCGGCCCACAGCGCATCGACCTGATCAGCTAACTCACCAGGAGTCGTCGAGTTGTCCAGCACTGTGTCGGCAACCGCCAGGCGCTGCTCGCGCGTTGCCTGAGCACCAATGCGCGCCCGGGCATCCTGCTCCGTGAGTCCTCGGTGCACCAGGCGCTGCACCCGAACCTCGTCAGGGCAATCGACCACAACAACGTGGTCGTACCCGGAGGCGAGTCCAAGTTCGACCAGCAACGGAACGTCGTGCACGATCACTTGGCCAGGGGCAGCCTGTTCATAGCGCAGATGCGTGAGGGCAGCGATACGCGGATGGGTGATTGCATCCAACCGCGCTCGCTCATCGGGATCAGCAAATACGATCCCCGCCAACTCCTGGCGATTGAGCGAGCCATCCGCGTGAAGTATCCCCACACCGAAATGGTCGACCAGCGCTGCCAAGCCGTCGGCTCCGGGAGCAACAACCTCGCGAGCTATCGCGTCGGCGTCAACGACGAACGCTCCATGCTCAGCAAGTAGCCGGGCAACGGTCGACTTGCCCGAGCCAATCCCACCGGTGAGGCCAACGCGCAGATTCGCCATCTTGCTACGCGCGTCGATGACCTCGTGCGTTTAGTTGTCGCTGCCGGCAAGCTTGTCGCGCAGCGCCTGAAGGGCCTCATTGGTATCGCTACCGAGGGCACCTTCGGCGTCGTCGCCAGCTTCGCTTGAGTAGCCACCTGCTGGCGCTTCGCCCGCTTCTTCGGCTGCCTCAGCGTCGGCCTTCTTGGCCTCATCGATCTGGCTCTTGTGCTGTTCCCAGCGCGCGAAGGCGTCGTTGTACTGACGCTCCCACTCTGCGCGTTGGTCTTCGAAGCCTTCCTTCCACTCACCGGTGTTGGGGTCAAAGCCCTCCGGACCGATGTATGCGCCGGCCTCGTCGTAGCTCGCGGGCATTCCGTATAGATAGGGATCGAACTCGTCGACTGCATCCGTACCAGAATCGTTTGCCTGCTTGAGTGACAACGAGATCCGACGGCGCTCGAGATCGATGTCAATAACCTTTACGAAGATCTCGTCATCAACCGTGACGACCTGCTCAGGCATCTCGACGTGGCGTTCTGCCAGTTCGGAAATGTGCACGAGGCCTTCAATGCCATCTTCTACACGCACAAACGCACCGAACGGAACGAGCTTGGTCACGCGGCCTGGGACAACCTGACCCATCGCGTGGGTACGGGCGAACTGTTGCCACGGATCTTCCTGAGTGGCCTTGAGCGACAGGGAAACGCGCTCGCGATCCATGTCAACGTCGAGAACCTCAACGGTGACCTCAGTGCCAACCTCGACAACTTCGCTTGGGTGATCGATGTGCTTCCACGACAGCTCGGAAACGTGCACGAGGCCGTCTACGCCACCAAGGTCAACGAATGCACCGAAGTTGACGATGGAGCTGACAACACCGCTGCGGACCTGACCCTTTTGGAGCTGGTTGAGGAAGTCATGACGTACCTGCGACTGCGTCTGTTCCAGCCACGCACGGCGGGAGAGGACGACGTTGTTGCGGTTCTTATCCAGCTCGATGATCTTCGCCTCGATCTCGCTGCCCACATATGGCTGCAGGTCGCGCACTCGGCGCATCTCAACGAGTGATGCAGGCAGGAAGCCGCGCAGTCCGATGTCGAGAATGAGTCCACCCTTGACAACCTCGATGACGCTTCCCTTGACCACACCATCGGCTTCTTTGATTGCCTCAATGTCTCCCCAGGCCCGCTCGTACTGTGCGCGCTTCTTGGAAAGGATCAGTCGACCGTCTTTGTCTTCCTTCTGAAGTACAAGAGCTTCGACCTCATCACCCACGGAAACGACCTGGTTGGGGTCGACATCGTGCTTGATGGAAAGTTCGCGACTCGGAATCACACCTTCGGTCTTGTAGCCGATGTCGAGAAGGACTTCGTCGCGGTCAACCTTGACGATGGTTCCTTCGACGATGTCTCCGTCATTGAAGTACTTAATGGTCGCATCGATGGCTGCCAGAAGGGCTGCCTCGTCGCCGATGTCATTGATGGCGATGCTGCGGGGTGCTGTTGGTACTGCGTTATCGGTTGCGGTCATGGAGGAAAAGACTCCGGGTGGACATAGTTCTTGTTGCGGACACAGTTACCCCTTGTTCGCCCGGTTGGATGTGCGGCGAAAGTCATGCACCGCGACGAAGAACCCTGCTGGAAGAACACGTGACCTGCTCCTGTGAGGAAACGCAGGACAACTGCAAGTTACGAGGGTAGCCGATGGAGCCTCGGAACCCAAGACCTGGCCCATCAGACTCACAATCACGGCCGACTCGGCACACCTAGTGACTGAGGAGTTGCGAATCTCAGGACTTTCCGCGCTGACCTGCCGACCCATTGGCGAGCCCACGTTTAGGCTGTCATCTCGGAGGACGAATGGCAATCAGCAATACCAACACCAGTTCGACGCGCTCGACGATTCAATCGTCGACTGTCCGCGGAGCTGCGATGGTGGCGATCGGTCTCGGCGTCGGCCAGGTTTTCGCGTACCTGCTGAGCCTCGCCGCGGCCCGAATGCTCGGTCCGGACAACTACGGCATCTTCGGATCGATGCTCGCGCTGCTTATGGTTGGCAGCGTCTTGACATTGGGCATCCAGGCTGCCGGTGCCCGGCGAATTGTCCTCACACCGACGGCAGACCGATCTCACGTCGGGCTCGGCGTCGTTCGATCTGCTGCTTGGGCAGCTCTTGCCGTGACGGTCGGCACCATTGCGATCTCTCCAGCCATCAGTTGGCTACTCCACCTTGATGGGGTCTTAGCCGTCATCGTGGTCGCACTGAATTTAGCGCCGCTCACCTGGTCGGGAAGCCTTCTCGGCGTCACCCAGGGTCGGGAACGAAACGCCCGACTGGCCGCTGTTTACGCGATCGTCGGCGTTGGCCGTGCGATCGGTGGAATTGCTGTCGTCGTGACGACAAAGTCGATTGTGCTGACTCTGCTGGCCATGGCGGTCGGGGCAGCCATCGCCGTGGCCATCTCCTGGCTCATCACCAAACCACTGGTGAGCGCTCCCGCGATGAAGCTCAGTCATTTTCGAGGCGACGTCGTACATGCCACCCACGCGCTGTTCGCGCTTTTTGTTCTCACAAACCTCGATGTTCTCCTTGCACGCCACTTCTTGCCGCCAGCTCAAGCCGGTATGTATGCCGCCGGGGCTGTGGTCACCAAGGTCGCTTTTTGGCTACCGCAATTTGTGGCAACCGTGGCCTACCCGCGTCTTGCGGACCACCGACGTTCGCAAACCCTCGCCAAGGCAGCTGCGGCGGTGGCGGGCATCGGGCTGCTGTCAATCGCATTCGTTGCGCTTGTCCCTGGCCTAGTTGTGGCCTTGATCGGCGGTGCCGCCTACGACGAACTGACCAGCGAAGTCTGGATCTTCGCCGCAATCGGTGCGGCATACGCGATTGCTCAGTTCCTGCTGTACAGCCAAATCGCTGCCAGCAAGCGGGCCGCGATCGCCGTCTTGTGGATCGCTACCGCAACGCTCGTAATTCTTGTGTGGCTGTTTCATTCCTCCGTGCTCCAGATCGCACTCGTCGTGTTGTGCGTCGCTTGCGTCTTGGCCTTGATCGGAATTGTCGAACTGCTGATAGAGCGATCGCGGGAGCCAAGGGTAGTTGCCCATGCGTAGCCAAACGAATGTCAGGGAAACCGCGGCTCGGGGTCCCTCCGGGACAGAGGGTTCGGGTTCACCCGAGCATGGGACTCACGCTNNCGCTCGGACACTCGCTGGAATTCAGGCAGCCGTCAGATCTGCGCGCCCGCGCGGGTTGTCGGTCGATTTCTTGGTCGGCTCCGGCCTCGACGTGTGCGCCAACAACGGCGGCGACGTGCTCACGCTTTCCGGTTCTTTCAACACCCCCGCCGTAACGTCGATCGACTGGCAAAAGCAATCTGCTTGGGTGGCGGCCGGGGCTTCTATCGCTACCGTGAGCCGTGAGCTCCTCGTCCAGGGTTGGGCTTTGGCAGAGCTAGGTGGGACCGCCAGATCAACGGTCGCCGGCGCACTTGCCCTCGACATGCGCGGACCCTACAACCGCGAGAACTCTTCTGATTCCGTCCTGCCTCGGACAGTCGAATTCGTTGATGGACTTGGGAACACGCGACAGTTCCGCGGGTGCGAGTCGGACTCACCGGCCGTAACGGCGCTAGTCGCCGCCTTCGGACTGACCGGCGTGTGTACCGAAGTCGAACTGCCACTGCGGCCAGTGAGTACTGGTTGGATGTTGGTCGACTCAAAACGATGCGAGACGTCCGACGAGGTGTTCGCCGAATTGCTGGCGGCCCCTGCCGGGACGCACGCCCTGGCACGCATCGACCCGACCGGACAAGGCTCCGGGGTCGGGCGTGGAATCGCGGTCAGCGGCCGATACGCCCGAGTAGCTGAACTTCCCGACGTTCGTCAGGCGAACGCGCTTGAGTACGTCGAGTGCACCGCGGGCCGCACTGCGGCGCGGGTACCGATGCGCTTACGCAGCACTGCGGCGAAGCGCCTGTTCAAGGGACTCACCCATCGCACGGCCGCAGCCCAGCGCCAGGCTGAACTCGTTCCAATGGCTACCTTCTTTCACGGTGACAGCGAGATGCGAGCGCATAGTCGTGAAGTCGCCCAGACGATCACCTACGAATTCACGGTTCCGCTCACGGCGCGAGATTTGATCCCCGCCTTCCTCGACCGACTCAGCCGCCTGAAGGTAGTGGGACAGTCGGCCAACATTCAGCGCCGAGGGCCACGCGGCACCGGACCGCTCGGCGTGAGCGTCGATGGTTGGACTCTCACAACCGAACTCGACACAGACGTCCCAGGGCTTGGTCGGGTGCTTGACGATTGGGATGAGAAGGTCGCTCAACAGGGGGGCCAGGTATCGCTCGCCACCGACACCAGGATTCGTGGCGACCTGATTGCGGCCATGTATCCCGAACTCGCCAAATGGCGAGAGCTGCGAACCTACCTGGATCCGGCAGGTCGCTTTTCGTCGAATCTCGCACGGCGGTTGTCACTGTGATTGACGGGGTCGGGAATGTCTCGAGCGTGCTCGTGGTGGGAGCGGCAAACCCCCTGTGTCTGGCAACAGTTGACCGGCTGGTGGGCCCACGCCTTTCACGGGTCTATGCCCTCGACAGCAATCCGGACTCACTGACCCGCGGTGCCCAACGGATTCACGACTACGGAGTGCCCAACGTATCTGCGACCTGGTATCCGAGCCGCGACCCGGTGGCACAGCGCGCAGCGGTTGCTGGGGCCTTTGACAACGGCGATATCGATGTGGTCGTAATTGGCCCGAGTCCCCGGATTGAGACTGCGCGGACAGATCCGACTGCCATTGAAGACGACACCGAATACCTCGAACGCGCACTGATCGACATCGTGAACCTCGCTGGGCAATGCGCAACGTCAATCGCCCAGCAGGGTCACGGGGTAATCACCCTGTTCACGCACACACCAAGGAGGGTGTCCTCCGACCTCGACCACGACTACTGCGCTGCAATGGCGGCGCTACACCTGCTTGCACCATCGATTGCGAAGGTTGCATCGGCAAATGGTGGAAAGACCATCTGTGCAGCAATCGACCCCGCCCGAGATCCGAACGCTACAGCGGACCCCGCCAAACGCAGCGCAACGATGAGCCCACTAGAAGTTGCCAGCGAGCTTGTTCCGGCGATCGTGGCGCGGAAGAAGCGCAGGGACCTCGACGTCATCGTGCTACCCCGCTCGCTGCGCCACAGCACTCTGCGGATCGGGCGGCGTTAAGCGCCGCCTGCAATTCTTTGACGAGTGCCCCTAATGGGCAGCGTCGTGCCAACTGCGGCCGAGCCCGACGGATACGGCCAACGGAACCAACAGGTCGGCCGCCCGTGCCATCTGATCCCGGATCAACTCCGTCGCACGTTCGGACTCACCTGGACCAACCTCGAGGACGAGTTCGTCGTGGACCTGCAGCAGGATGCGAGTCTTCATATCGGCAGCCTTGAGACCGCGATCCACATTGAGCATCGCGACCTTGACGAGGTCCGCCGCCGAACCTTGGATAGGCGCGTTCAACGCCATCCGCTCCGCCATTTCGCGGCGTTGTCGATTGTCACTATTGAGGTCCGGCAGGTAGCGGCGTCGCCCCAAGAGTGTCTCCGTGTATCCGGTCAACCGAGCCCGCTCAACGGCTTCATTGAGATAGTCAGCAACAGCCCCAAAACGCTCAAAGTAGTCATCCATCATCTGCTTCGCTTCACCGGCCGAAATCCCGAGTTGTTGGGACAAGCCGAACGCACTTAAGCCATACGCCAAGCCATAGGACATCGCTTTGATTCTGCGACGCTGCTCTGCATCCACGTCTTGAGGTTGCACCCCAAAGACCTCCGCTGCCATCGTCGAATGAAGGTCCTCGCCGCTAGCAAAGGTCTCGATCAGTTTGTCGTCACCAGACAAATGAGCCATGATCCGCATCTCAATTTGGCTGTAGTCCGCGGTAAGCAGCGCTTCGTAGCCCTGCCCAACGATGAACCCGGCCCGAATCCGGCGACCCTCTTCCGTGCGGATCGGAATGTTTTGCAGATTCGGATCGGTGCTGCTCAGCCGGCCAGTCGCGGCAATCGTCTGCTGAAACGTGGTGTGGATCCGATCATGCGCATCTGTCAGTGGAAGCAGGCCAGCCACGGTTTGACGCAACTTGGTGACTTCGCGCCAGCGAAGCAATACGTCCGGCAGTGGGTCGTCACTTACTTCCGACAACCACTGCAGGGCGTCTGCGTCGGTCGTGAAGCCGGTCTTTGTCTTCTTGGTCTTGGGGAGTCCTCTTTCGCCGAAGAGAATCTCCTGCAACTGCTTCGGTGAACCGAGGTTGAAGTCGCGACCGGCCAGTTCATACGCGGACTGCTGTGCGTCCGAGATCTCCCTCGCGTAGTCGGCCTCGACCTGCTGGAGGTACGGAACATCCAGACAGATCCCATCACGCTCCATCTGGGCAAGCAGTGTGACGAGCGGGAGTTCAACCTCGCGAAGCAGCGATTCTCCCCCGCGTTCCTGGACCTGGATCGCCAAGACATCAGCCAGAATCTTGATTGCGCGCGCACGTGCCCCGAGGGCGTCGCGGGCAGCTGCACCATCGTCAATCTCCAGCGTCAGTTGTCCGCCGGAGCCATCCGATGTCGGCAAACTCGCGTGCAAGAACCGCTCCGCCAGATCCTCAACGGTCAACGCACGTTGCCCGGCCAAGACCAAGTAGGCGGACAGTTCGATGTCAGCACGTAGCCCTCGGACCGTCATCCCGCGAGCTGCGAACGCGAGCATCACGCCCTTGGCGGCGTGCATGACCTTTCCCTGGCCTTCGTCTGCCAACCACTTCGCCAGCGAGGTCTCGTCCGAGGTACCCAGCTGACTTGGGTCGAACCACACGGCCTCGCCATTCTCGCCAGAGATCGCGACCGAGTAGACCTCCCCGGTTCCAGCACCCCAGACTCCGTCGATCGCAAGCGCCAGCAACTCGTTGCGGTCTTCAACGTGGACCTTGAGCCAAGCTGCCAGGTCCCCATCTGATTGCACCTGGACAAGATCGCCAGCGAATACGTCGGGCTTCCCGGTCGCAGGCACCGCACCACCCTCGGCAGCGATGAGGTCGAAGAGACGATCGCGAAGAACGCGAAACTGGAGCGCATCAAAGACCTCATGCACCCGTTCGGAGTCAAATTCTGGGCGTCTCAACCCGCTGACACCAACCTCAAGCGGAACATCGCGAACGAGTTCCGTTAACTCGCGATTGCGGCGGACCTGGTCGACATGCTCGCGCAGGGCGATGCCCACCTTGCCCCCGACACTCTCAGCGTTCTCCAACAGGGCGTCGAGTGAGCCGTACTCCCGGATCCACTTCGTCGCTGTCTTCTCCCCGACGCTCGGGATATTCGGAAGGTTGTCGGAGGGATCACCTCGAAGCGCCGCGAAGTCGGGGTACTGCGCGGGAGTCAGGCCGTACTTTTCCTCAACCTGTGTTGGCCCCATCCGAGCGAGGTCGGACACGCCCTTCTTCGGATACAGAACTGTCGTGTGATCGTTGACAAGTTGAAATGCGTCACGGTCACCGGTGAGCAGCAGTACGTCAAAGTCCTCCGCCACGGCCTCGGTCGTCAGCGTCGCAAGAATGTCGTCCGCTTCAAAACCGTCAACCTTCAACGCCGGGATACCCATCGCGTCGAGAACTTCAATAATCAGGTCAACCTGGCCCTTGAATTCACTTGGTGACGCGGCACGATTTGCCTTGTACTCCGGGAAAACTTCCGTGCGAAATGTCCTGCGGGACACATCAAACGCGACCGCAACATGCGTCGGCTTCTCATCTCGAAGCGTATTGATCAACATCGAGGTAAACCCGTACACAGCATTCGTAGCCTGACCGGTCGTGGTCGAGAAGTTCTCAACTGGCAATGCGAAGAATGCGCGATACGCCAGAGAATGGCCATCGACGAGTAAGAGTTTTCGGTCCTGGCGGTCAGCAGTCACGTCAGCGATCCTAGGCTGGGGCTATGACGACCCCGAGCAGCGAATCCCCGGATATGAACGCGATTGCCAAGGCTGTCTTCGACGGCACCCAAGCCTCCGTCGCCGGAAGCCTCGTCGAACGGATGGAAATCTCCGTCGACGAAGTCTCGCCAGACCGAATAGTCGGCTCAATGCCCGTCGCGGGCAATACCCAGCCATACGGGCTGCTGCACGGTGGTGCGAGCGCGGTCCTGGCCGAGACCCTTGGGTCCATCGGTTCAGCGGTTCACGGCGCCGCGTTGGGCAAACTGCCGGTTGGCATCGAACTGTCATGCACTCACCACCGCGCCGCCCGTTCCGGGCGTGTCCGTGGAATTGCGACACCGTTGTCGCTTGGTCGAACGTTGGCAACGTGGCAAATCGAGATCAAGGATGACGACGATCGACTGATCTGCACGTCACGTCTGACCTGCATGCTTCGTGACGCACCACCCGGCACCTAAGTCCGACCAACCAACTCAGGTCGGAGCCTTCTCGCTTTCGGCGATCACCACCGCAGCCACGGCATCCATCGACATTCGTCCGTCCATCGCCGCCTTCTGCAACCACCGAAAGCTCGCCGATTCATCCATGCCGTACTTGGACTGCAGGATCCCTTTGGCACGTTCGATCGCTTTTCGGGCGGCGAGCTTTTCTGCCAGGTCACCAAGTTCGGCGGTCAGCGAAGCCTTCTCCGCAAACCGACTTCGAGCAACCTCGATCGCTGGACGAAGGTCAGAAGGATCAATCGGCTTGACCAGGAATGCCATCACGCCGGCACCGTTTGCCCGGTCCACCAACTCCGGTTGACTGAACGCCGTCAGCATGACCACCGCGGTAGAACCCAACGCAGAGATTTCCTCCGCGGCGGTTAGGCCGTCGAGCACAGGCATCTTCACGTCGAGAATCGCTACTTCAGGGCTCAATTCCGAGACCAAGCGCACTGCCGTAGCACCGTCACTGGCAGTACCCACAACGTCATACCCAAGTTCCGACAACATCTCGGCCAAATCAATTCTGATCAGCGACTCATCTTCGGCGATGACGACACGCACGGGTTCATTCATCTTGGTTCTGCTTCGGCTCGTAGAAGATCTCTGAATCGGCGCGCTGCCGCGCCCTGACAAGGTCGGCCATCCCCATCGCCTCGTAAGCGGTGATCGTTCGTTCCGCTCGCGCTCGGCCAACAAACGCCATCGCCCAGTGTCCGAGCGTCGTAACCCGTTTCTGGAATCCCACGAGGTACAGGATGTGGATGAACAGCCACATCAGCCACGCAATGAATCCGGTCAGTTCGACCTTGCCGACTTTCGCGACGGCTCGGAATCGCGAGATTGTGGCCATGCTGCCCTTGTCGAAG
>DMNR01000265.1 GCA_003452655.1 Actinomycetota bacterium
AAGATATAGGTGCTCACTACCTGATCACCAACTGGATCATGGAGCACTGGAATCTGCCAAGCACCGATCCCGCGTTGCAAGGTTTCAGCGACTACCCCGCTGGCTCGCACTTCCTCGCGGCGGTCATCGGCAAGGTGGTTGGATCACCCATCCTGGGGCTGCAGTTAGCTGCGTTTGGGGCGATCACCACTGTTTGGTTGGCCACCGCGAGCATCCTCGCGATGTACCCAAGGACGAAGCGCTACCTTGCTCTTGGGTTCCTCGCATTGTTGATTCTCCTCAACTCACCGGTGGGTCCTTTTGGCGCTCAGGGTTACGGGTTCGAGCTTGTCACCAACTACTTCTACAGCCAGGCCGTGGGGCAAGCACTCTTTGCAATTGCAGCCCTCTGGGTTGTATTTGCCATCCGCGAGCAGAAGAGCTACTTCTCGAGTGCAGTTCCGGTTGCGGTCGCCGCGGTCATGTCGTCCGCGTTTCACGTCGTCACCTCCCTTGAGCTGCTTGCTCTGTTGGGACTTCTTAGCTTGCGGGAGTTGTGGACGAGCCCGGCCCTGCGCGAAGGCTTCCCCCGACTAAGGCGTCGCTCGTTTTCCTATTCGGTGGTTGGAGCGTTACTGCTTCCGCTTTTCACGTTGATCATTGTGGTGATGTTGCCAGGTGTCCGATATCAGGCAGGTGCGGCAGCAGACGACGGATATCTTGAGCTCCCCTACCTGCCGACACCGGGCTGGGTCGGCGCGCTTGCTTTCTTGGTTCTCGTAATTTCAGCAGTCCTAGTGGCCACGGCGAAGCATCACGGCGAAGCGAGCTCCAAGCGCGTCACCGTCGGAATCGCAATACTGGGCGCGAGCATCGCGCTTCCTGCATTCGCACTGTGGTGCGACTTCGAGTTCGTCGGTGGCGCTGGGCCCTACGCCGTAAAGAAGATGGGATACGGACTAGCAACCGCGCTGGCCCTTCAAATCTGCGCCTTCTCGGTTCTTCTTATTCCTGCCTTTCGTGAGCGCACTCCGAGACATTCGGCCGTCGCGCTTATTCCGTTCACGGCGATCGCGGTGTCGCTAGTCACAGGTATCGCGATGTGGTCTGTGTATTCAGAGAACGTTCAACGCCGAACATCTGAGCTGGTACTGATGGAAGAAGCATTCGCGAACAACGCAGCGGCGCTTGAATCTCCCCCCGGAACTTTGGACATAGCCCTCGACCTGAGCAAACAACCAGGGTCATTCTGGGGAGGCACCATCGACTACTTGTTTACTGTGAGTGCACTACATGGCATTGAACGCGGCGGCAGAATTGCCGAAGCCGGAGCTCCGGGACTGACAAGCGTCTTCTTCGTCGCTCCGCAATTTGTCGCCGAGCCCAGGCTCAACAAAGTTATGACCCGCCGTGGGTCCCAAGTGGATATCGCGGCATGTCGCGTTGCGCCGCCCGTTAACGGCTTTGTCGTTTTATGGGCCGATTGTCTGGTGGACCGTGGAAAGAATTTATACGTCGACGGTCCCGGCAAGGCCCAGAATTGACCTCCGATGCACGCCCACGAGCGTGCTGGGATAACGAAGTCTCCGCGCAGTAGAGACCGCATCACCGGTTCGCTTGTCAAATATCTTCGACTCGAAGCCTTATGGTGAATTGTGGGCGAATCGTTGTCGGTCGTGGTCTTGGCGTATGGAGACGAGCCACACCTCAATGGCTGCATCCAGTCCATCCTGGCGAACGAGGGTGTGACTGAGATCGTCATCGTCGACAACGGGGCCTCTGACGCGATCGCCAAACTTCCGAGTGATCCGGCTATTCAAATCTTGTCGCCCGGACTCAATCTTGGCTTTGCCGCCGGATGCAATCTTGCGGCCGAAACCGCGACCGGCTCGACACTCGTTTTCGTTAACAGTGATGTGGAGCTCGAGCCCACCGCGTGTGCGGCACTTCAAACTCGCCTGCAAGACCCGACGGTGGGTTTGGCAACTGCCTCGGTCCGGATCGCCGATCGTCCCGAATTGATGAATAGCGGCGGGAATCCCGTTCAATTCCTCATGTTCTCTTGGGCGGGTGGACTGGGTGATCCTGCCCGCAACCACACCCGAAGTCAACGTGTTGCGTCAGTAAGCGGTGCGACCTTCGCAATCCGCCGTGAGCTGTGGTGTGCCCTCGGCGGATTCAACTCTGACTACTTCGTGTACGGCGAAGACCTTGAACTCTCGCTACGAGTGTGGCTCGCAGGTTACGACGTGATCTATGAGCCTCGTGCGATTTCACACCATTGGTACGAGTTTTCGCGCAACCCGGACAAGCTGTACCTGCTTGAGCGCAACAGGCTCATGACCCTCTTCACGATCTATGAGAAGGCAACGCTCTGGCGGACAGTTCCTGTTGCTGCCGTCATTGAGGCAGCAGTCTTGGTCGCGGCATTGCGGGACGGCTGGGCCAGGCAGAAGGTAAGTGGGTGGCTCTGGATTTGGCAGAACCGGACTCGACTTCGCGAGCGACGTCGAGTCGTCCAAGCGAAGCGAACACGAGGTGATGCCATCCTGTTCAAAGTGTTACAGGCGCCGATCAATCCTCCACCTGCCTTTGGCTTTTCTGTGCCACAGGTATTGAACCGGTGCCTGTCGATGGCGTGGGATCGCATCGCTAGCCGGACCGCGACCCTGCCGCCAACGGAGCGCATCGTTGGAGATGCCGATCACGCGTTTGCTAGCGATGGACGTGTCGAGTGAGCGAACAACCAACTACCGAAGGTGAAGACTACGCGTCGAGGCTGCAGACGCTCGGTGGTGCGCGGTGGAAGCGGATCCTCAACGTGCAGGCACCGTACCGCTGGAATCTGCGCCGACTTGAACTCGGGCGATGCCTCGATGTCGGGTGCGGGATTGGACGAAATTTGGTCTCGCTCCCGGCAGGTAGCATCGGCGTCGACCACAACGGGGCAGCGATCACCGCTGCGCGTGGACAGGGATTGACCGCCTACACATCATCTGAATTCCCTGCCAGTCCGGATGCGAACCACGAGGCGTTTGACTCGATTCTGTTTGCCCATGTCGTTGAACATATGGACAAGAACGCCGCTTTGGAACTGATCCGCACCCACCTACCGTATCTGCGTAGTGGTGGGTTAGTGGTCTTCATCACGCCGCAAGAAAAGGGCTACACGACGGACGAAACCCACGTTCGCTTCGTGGACTTTGGTGGGTTGTCTGAGCTAGCGACGGCATGCAATTTGACTCCGCGCAAACGCTACTCCTTCCCGTTTCCGCGCTCGGTCGGCAAGGTCTTCGCATACAACGAATTTGTATTTGTCTGTGAGAAAGGCTGACCGGAGCGCCGTCGCGGCGAACGAATCTGAATGTCCTTCAGTCGCAGCGCCGGACGCTCAATGCACCACCAGCTAAGTAGCCCCAAAGGATAGGCGAATGCGAACGCGAGTGCGGCGAGGCCAAATGGTCCAAGCGCCGTTGAGACCCCGGCGAACACCAAGGTCTGTTGAATCGGAAAGCCATATAGGTAGGTGCCGTAGGAACCGTCATTGCGTCGAAACCACCCAACAAAGCGCCCTCGGATGGCGATCCCCGCAACGAGAAGTAACAACGACAGCGCCGGTACGACAAGTAAGTAGTGCGCAGCCGGCCACGCGATTCCAACCGCCAGCGCGACGACGCTCCCGATAATCAGCTGATAGGTGACTGAGACGTAGCGCGCACCCAACGCGAGCAGGGATCCGCAGCAGAACGCGAACGTCAGTGGCATCAGATAGATCAGATATACCTCGCCGACTAGTGGCAACGACACGCCACCTGCCTGCGCTGGCGATACGTCATCAACTAGATAGGTGGTCGACACAACGCCCGACCACACTGCGACTGATGCCACCAGGAATGCGAATAACCGACCGCGAGGTTGACGGAAGGCGCAAGTTAGCGCCAGGGCGACTAACCCGAGGTAGCAAAGAAACTCGTAAATCAATGACCAGAGTGAGCCGTCAATGACCGTCCCATAAGGGTTCGCAGCAAAGACCGATCCGATTCCGAATTGCTGCTGATTTAGCCAAAAGTTCGTTGATACGAATGAAGCGGGCGCCGGATCCTGCGACCAGTACGCGTCGCCCGGTGAGCCTGAGAACCACCAAATCGTTGGGGCGAGCACGAACGCCATCAACAACAGGCAGATCCAGTACGCGGGCATGATCCGCAGCACTCGATGCCACATGAACCTAGGTGCCGCAAGGCGTTCCAGACTCAATGTCACGAGGAAGCCCGAAAGTGACAGGAAGCCAACCACCGCCATTGTGCCAAGAGTGATGTCAGTACCAGGCAGCGTCGGATCGTCACCGAAACCACCAAGCGGCCAAGAATGGCTGAGAATCACGGTGGCTGCCAACGCGAGGCGAACGATTGACAGCCCGTCGAGCGAACCGTTTCGCGCTGCCGCAGCCAGGGTTAGCGGTTGAATCAAGATCGACTTGTTGCCGCGTCGCGATGCCGTGGTGGACACACGTTGCTCGGTGCTCACGGTGTCTCCCGTCAATCGATTCCACTTGCGGGCCTGGCGTACCCTGCCGGAACCATTCATTAGAGTAACGCGTCACACTTGTGTCCTTGGGCCCATTGCCTAGGACCCAAGACGCCAGTTTCTATGTGAGAGTTGCTTACATGAATGTTGTCCGCGACAGCCCCGATGGGCCGCCCGCGAACCTGGAACCAACATCTCGCCCATGGATTCGAACCGTCGGCCTTTGTGCTCCCGCCCTGCTCTGCATGTGGATCGCGTTTGTCGTCACTTCGGTGGTTCTGTCCGCCACCCAGAGTGCACTAGCAGCTCCCAAACTGGCGTCGGGCGCAGTTGCGATCAAGGCGAAGGACACAAGCGCGGCCAAGGTGGACTTTCAAGAAGCAGCGGTTCATCTAGCTACGTCAAATGCCGCGATTTCCAACCCTGGTCTCAAGCCGCTTGAATCGGTGCCATTTGTCGGTGCCCTGTACAAGACGGTCGTTTTGGGTTCTGATGCATCCGTCCATGGTGCGATTGCCGCTACGGCAGCGAGCGATTTGGCAGGCGACTGGGAGGGCTCCAACGGCAAGCCAGCTGTCTTCTCGGCTGGTTAAGTCAACCTAGCGACGCTGTCTCAAATGGGTGGTTACCTGCAGGTAGTCAACGCCGAGGTCAACGCCATCTCGGGGAACCTCGCGGCCGTCCCGAACCTCCCCGGACTAAGCGCACTCAAATCGAAGGCAACAGAACAGTTAGATCCCGCCCAAGCCCAACTAAACGCCGTCACTCAGATGTGGCCAGCTATCCCGGATGCGCTCGGCGCTAATGGACCGAAGCGTTACCTGGTTGCCGGTCTTAACTCAGCAGAGCTTCTTCCAACGGGTGGGGCGCCCCTGTCGATCACCGTTGTCCGCGTCGACAAGGGAAAAATCGAGGTGCTCGCCTCAGGGCAAACGAGTTCGGACTTTTTTGATGTCTCTGGTGGCAACGTACCGTGGCTGACCTGGGATCATGTGAAAGATAACCCCGTCTACGGCCCCTCGGGCAAGAGCGTGTTCGTCAATTCAAACCTGCACCCCGACTTTCAAGTCAGCGGTGAAGAGATGGCTCGGGCGTGGCAGGCGGCAACTGGTGAACGCATCAACGGAGTCGTGGCGCTCGACACGCAAGCAGTCGCCTCGATCCTTGCCGCAACCGGACCGTTGCCAGTCGCGAACGAAGCGCCGGTCACAAGCGAGAACATTGCGCAGCGGTTGCTCATCGATGCGTACAAGGGGGGCGGCGCGGACCTCAAGCAACGACACGAGACGAACAACAAGATCATGGCTTCTCTTGTAACGCGGGCACAGTCGCCCGCCTACCTGCCGAAAGTTGCACGAGCACTGATCGGTCTCGCGCCCGAACGGCACTTTCAAGTCAACATGCGCGATCCCGATCTTCAGGGGCCGCTGAACTCGATTGATTTGACTGGCGCCTTGAGTGATCAAGTTCCGGACTCAGACACTTTTGGTGTTTTCACAGCTAGTTCACCAAACAAAGTTGCGGTGTATCAGAAGCGTGCCATCGACCGGCAAGTGCAGGTGAATGCCGACGGCGGAGCAAGCGTGACCGAGACGATCGCATTGCTCAACGATGCGCCCACGATCAAGGGTTACACGTTGACCGGGACTGGGTATACCGATCATCTCGCGATCAACAGGGTCCAGGTTTATGTTCCTGCCTCGGCCCAGAAGGCCACACTGACAGTTTCCAATCCTGACCGTAAAGACCGGGCGCAGACCGGCGACCTGGCAGATATCGGCGGGGGGGGGGAACAGCCTCCTCTGTCTGGCGCTTATACCCGTCTAAACCCTACCGCCGAGGGCTCTTTCTTAGTTCCCGCCGGGGGCCGCTTCCTTCTCTCAATCCT
>DMNR01000384.1:0-773 GCA_003452655.1 Actinomycetota bacterium
CGGCGCGGTCGGGTCTTCTTCACGATGGTGCCTGTCTCGTGACATGCCCGGTGCCAGAGCCCGGATTTGTAGCAGGAGCCGTTGTCGGTGAGGACCCGTTCGCAGGTGATGCCGTGTGCTCGGAACCAGGCGACGGCGCGGTGCCAGAACCCGACCGCGGTGGTGGCTTGTTCGTCGTGGTGGATCTCGGAGTAGACGAGCCGGGTGCGGTCATCAACGGCGGTGTGGATGTAGCGGTAGCCGACCTGTTTGAACCGTTTGTAGTTGTCGGCGCCGCATCCATGAAGCCGCCAGCCGCCGCCGTCGGGAATGCCACTGATCTTCTTGACGTCGACGTGGATCAACTCGCCGGGGCGCTCGCGCTGGTAGCGGTGGACGGGCTCGGTGTTCGTGGCGAGGTCACCGCGATCGAGGCGACCGCAGCCAGCAGCATTCAAGATGCCCTGCACGGTGGACGGGGCGAGGCCGGTCTCATGGGCGATGTGACCGGCCTCCCAACGATGACGCCGTCGCAGCTGGAGCATCTTCTTGCAGACCTTGGCCTTGGTGCGGTTCGGCGATCGGCGCGGTCGCGAGCTGCGGTCCTGGAGCCCAGCCTCGCCTTCGGTGAGGAACCGATCGCGCCATTTGCGCACGGTCTTCGCGTCGACCTGGAAGCGGTCTGCGGTCGCTTCGATCGTCCAGTACTGCTCGAGCACACAGGCGACCATCCGCCGGCGTCCTTCGGTGGTCAGGGGCGCGTTCGGGTCCTGGGTTCTAACGTTGGACATGAG
>DMNR01000384.1:862-3079 GCA_003452655.1 Actinomycetota bacterium
CGGACCACCAACACCGTTCCGCCACGGACAACGTGTCCGGTCATCACAACTAGTCGACATCAACGACGTCGTCGGAACGAACGCGAAGGAGGGGGCCAACCCTTGCGGATTGGCCCCCTCCTTCGGACTATTCTTACATCGGTTCACCTAACCATGCGGACCGATCAGGATATGGGTCAGCTGATGGCTGCATTGGCGGCGTTAAGCACGCCCGTGGAGACCGCCGAGCCGAGGCCCAGCACTGTCACGCTGTTAATGAGCAGCCTGTTGGCGACCATCCAGGTCTGCGTTGCCGCAGAAAGGGTAGTCGGATCAGTCAGCACGATCGGACCAACCTGTGCTCCCAGCGGACCGCCGGCAAGTGCGTCTGCGAAGCTGGTGCCTGACGCCAACAGTACCCTGCTGGAGACTCCGTATTGGAGCCCACAGTCGTACTTCAGGGCAGTGCTAACGCAACCCTTGGCCATGAAGTCTGCCCAAGCAGTGGCGGTGGCGTAACGATCGGCGCCGGACACGCGATCGGTGGTGATACCGAGCGCTTCGATGCTGGTTTTCACCACATCGCTGACCGCTGCCGTACCGCCAATGATGATCACCTGCTTGATGTCATTGTCAGCAAGTGCTCCAATTGCCGCCGCCGACAGCGTGGTCCCGTCGGTGAGAATCAACGGAAGACCGTTGTACGACGCCGGGCCAGCAGCCAACGCATCTGCGAAGGACGAACCGGTAGCGACGATTGCGGTGCGCTTACCAGGCTGCAGCAACTCGAGTTGCAGGTTGTTGCGCAATGCAGGATAGATATCTGCGGCCAGGTTGATCACTGCACGGTTTGTGGCGTAGCGATCCGCTCCAGAGACACGACGGACCAACAGCTTCGCATTTGTCTGCGGAGCAGTCGGACCACCGATGCTGTCAAAGAAGCACTTGGTAGCGGGCGTATCCTTCAACGCTGCTTCCACGGCGGCCGAGACTGCCGAAGTACCACCCACGATGTAGACGTTCTTCGCGCCCGCCGCTGCCATGTACGCAGCAATCGCAGGGGGGATCGAGTCGGTGCCCACCAGTAGAACCGGGACGCCGTCACCGAAGGGTGAGCCACCGAAGGCAGCAAGAGTGCCAGCCAGGTAGTTAGCCGAGAGTGCGTCCGGGTAAGAGGCGCCCGAGACCACCACGACCGTATCGGCACACTGCGAGACGTTCGCGCCAATCTTGGCAGCCGTCTCGAAGCGGTCGTTACCACCGATGCGGGTCGGCACCGTAAGTGCTACCGCAAACGGCTTCACTGGATAAGTTCCAACGTTGACGTCGGAATAGACCCCGCTCAGTCCCTCGGTCTGATCGTCCGGGTTGAGGTAGGTCGTCCAGTTGGGCGCCGTTCCGGGAACGAGGGCTGCGACGATCGTTCCGCTCGTGTTGGTCTCACCAACCAAGTTTGAGATCGTCACGGTGCCAAGTGCAGCATTGTTCATCAGGTTCAGTGTCAGGATGATGCAGTTGTTACTGAACGGCAGAGCGGCAGCATTGATAACAGCTGTTGCAGAAGCCCCAGCGAGACCACCCGTAAACGCAACCGTCATCGGATTGAGCAACTGATCGATAATGGGCAGGCAAATGAAGTGCGTGCCATCCCCCAGAGCGTCCGGCCACAGTTCGGTCAGCGTGATGCTGCCGAGCGACTGGTAGTTGTTGTCAGCGACGATGTTGGTGCCGGTGGTCGACAGCGAAACGGCAGCGACGTAGGCGTTGTTCGTCCAGAAGGGGCTGAGGGTAACCGGGCCGTAGATGTTTCTGTCAAGACCCCTACCGAACACCCCAACAGAATCGTAGGTGCCGGGTGCGCCGTCACGGGCTTGCTGAGCGAACGGGATCACGTGAAGCGGTCCCGGATTCACACCGGCGCCGATGTTGTACCTGATGTTGGTGAAGCTGATCTCGTATTGGCCACCGTCGACCACTGTCGCAGTGTTGCTGAAGATCAGTTCAATCTGGTCGGTGACTCCAACGCCAACGCAACTCGGTGATGTCTTGAGGGACACTGTGAACGTCGGCTTGACCGAAGGCGTCAAGTCAGGGGCCATCGGGTCGGGGTTGGTGCCGGCGCCGTTAGTCGGAGCGTTCGCCAGCAAGTCGCCGCCATCCCCAAGGAACTGCCATCCAAGGCCGTCCACGAAAGGCACGCTAGCTGCGATCACGCTGCTTGCGTCGTACGGGCCGGCG
>DMNR01000385.1:0-526 GCA_003452655.1 Actinomycetota bacterium
CTACCTCCCCCATCAGCAACTGCTGGAGGAACTGTCGGCCAGCCACCTCACGATGTGCATCCTCGACGACCTATCGGGCGCGGAGAACATCTACCCGGGCAAGATCTTCGAGCTGATGCACCTGGGCCGGCCGTGCCTGGTGCTGTGCCCGGAGGGTGCCCTCTCCCGGTTGGTGGAGGAGACAGCGCTCGGTCGCTGCCTGCGCCCGCGCGACGTGGACGGCATCACCGAACTGCTCATCGAGATGTTGCACGAGTTCCGTGCCGGCCGGGCGCCGGGTGGCCCCGGCCGGCGGGAACCGATTGGCATCGAACGCTTCGACCGCCGTGTCACCGCCGGTCAGTTCGCCGACGTGGTACGTGCCGCGATCCGGTCGCGATCCCGTCGTAGGTAGTCGACATCAACGCCGTCGTCCGAACGAACACGAAGAAGGGGGCCAACCCTTGCGGATTGACCCCCTCCTTCGGATTGTTCTTACATCGGTTCACCTAAGCAAGCGGACCGATCACGATATGGGTCAGCTGAT
>DMNR01000385.1:759-3041 GCA_003452655.1 Actinomycetota bacterium
TGTTGATGAGCAGCCTGTTTGCGACCATCCAGGTCTGCGTTGCCGCAGAAAGGGTGGTCGGATCAGTCAGCACGATCGGACCAACCTGTGCTCCCAGCGGCCCGCCGGCAAGGGCATCAGCGAAGCTGGTGCCTGACGCCAGTAGGACCCTGTCGGAGACTCCGTACCCGAGCCCGCAGTCGTACGCGAGGGCCGTGCTAACGCAACCCTTGGCCATGAAATCTGCCCAAGCAGTAGCGGTGGCGTAACGATCAGCTCCGGACACGCGACCGGTCGTGATACCGAGCGCTTCGATGCTGGTCTTCACCGCATCGCTGACCGCTGCCGTACCGCCAATGATGATCACCTGCTTGATGTCATTGTCAGCAAGTGCTCCGATTGCGGCCGCCGACAACGTAGTCCCGTCGGTGAGAATCAACGGAAGACCGTTGTACGACGCCGGGCCAGCAGCCAACGCATCTGCGAAAGACGAACCGGTAGCGACGATTGCGGTGCGCTTACCAGGCTGCAGCAACTCGAGTTGCAAGTTGTTGCGCAGAGCAGGATAGATGTCCGCGGCCAGGTTGATTACCGCCCGGTTTGTTGCGTAGCGATCCGCTCCCGAGACACGACGGACCAACAGCTTCGCATTCGTTTGCGGAGCGGTCGGGCCACCGATGCTGTCAAAGAAGCACTTGGTTGCTGGAGTGTCCTTCAGGGCTGCTTCCACGGCAGCCGAGACTGCCGAAGTGCCACCCACGATGTAGACGTTTTTCGCGCCCGCCGCTGCCATGTATGCAGCAATCGCAGGGGGGATTGCGTCGGTACCCACCAGTAGAACTGGGACGCCAGCACCGAAGGGCGAGCCACCGAAGGCGTCGAGAGTGCCGGCGAGGTAGTTGGCCGAGAGTGCGTCCGGATAGGAGGCACCCGAGACCACTACGACAGTATCGGCACACTGCGAGACATTCGCACCGATCTTGGCTGCGGTCTCGAAGCGGTCGTTACCACCGATGCGGGTCGGCACCGTCAGCGCTACCGCAAAAGGCTTCACTGGATAAGTTCCAACGTTGACGTCGGAGTAGACCCCGCTCAATCCCTCGGCCTGATCGTCCGGGTTGAGATAGGTCGTCCAGTTGGGCGCCGTTCCGGGAATGAGGGCCGCGACGATCGTTCCGCTCGTGTTGGTTTCACCAACCAAGTTCGAGATCGTCACGGTGCCAAGTGCAGCATTGTTCATCCCGTTCAATGTCAGGATGATGCAGTTGTTGCTGAACGGCGGAGCGGCAGCATTGATGACAGCTGTTGCAGATGCCCCAACGTTGCCACCCGTAAACGCAACCGTCATCGGATTGAGCAACTGATCGATAATGGGCAGGCAAATGAAGTGCGTACCATCCCCCAGAGCGTCCGGCCACAGTTCGGTCAGCGTGATGCTGCCGAGTGACTGGTAGTTGTTGTCAGCGACGATATTGGTGCCGGTGGTCGACAGCGAAACGGCAGCGACGTAGGCGTTGTTCGTCCAGAAGGGGCTCAGGGTAACTGGGCCGTAGATGTTTCTGTCAGCGCCATTACCGAACACCCCAACAGAATCGTAGGTGCCGGGTGCGCCGTCACGGGCTTGCTGAGCGAACGGGATCACGTGAAGCGGTCCCGGATTCACGCCGGCGCCGATGTTGTACCTGATGTTGGTGAAGCTGATCTCGTACTGGCCACCGTCGATCACTGTCGCAGTGTTGCTGAAGATCAGTTCAATCTGGTCGGTGACTCCAACACCAACGCAACTCGGCGATGTCTTGAGGGCCACCGTGAACGTCGGCTTGACCGAAGGAGTCAAGTCAGGGGCCATCGGGTCGGGGTTGGTGCCTGCGCCGTTAGTCGGAGCGTTAGCCAGCGTGTCGCCGACATCCCCCAGGAACTGCCATCCAAGGCCGTCCACGAAAGGCACGCTGGCCGCGATCACACTGCTTGCGTCGTACGGGCCGGCGAAGCTAACGGACTGAGCCGGGCTCAGGCAGTTGGTCGTGTGAGCTGGAACGCCTGCCGGGTTGTCGGCCTGCACCTGCAGCGTAATCTTGTCACCGGACTCCCAGTTGGTTGGGATGAGCAGCTGCACGGACGCGGCGGGCTTGTCCGAGTCGCCCGCCTGAAGAACGGGGGCAGGCTGATCTTCCCAGGTGCCGTTGGGGGCAGGCGCGGGCATGATGCGCATGTAGCCCTCGGTGTAGATCGGGTCGCCGATGTCGGCCGACACGGTGGAAATGGTGGCGACCGACGTGGCTGCGATGGCAGCAGCGAAAAGC
>DMNR01000373.1 GCA_003452655.1 Actinomycetota bacterium
ACCCTTTAGTACTGTGCCGAATTCGGATGGAGCCAGACCATGACCGCCGTCGACAACTTCTTCTTCCTAGTCTTTCCTTACATCTGTCTGACCACGTTCGTCGTGGGCCACGTCTGGCGCTATCGCTACGACAAGTTCGGTTGGACCACTCGCTCGAGTCAGTGGTACGAATCGCGGCTCCTGCGTTGGGCAAGCCCCATGTTCCATTTTGGTTTGCTCGGGGTGCTTCTCGGCCACTTTGGCGGTCTGGTCATTCCCGAGTCCTGGACGAATGCACTGGGAATCAACGAGAACGTGTACCACTCGGTCGCCGTCGTCCTCGGTTCGATCGCAGGCATCGTGATGGTCATCGGGCTAGTCGGCCTCATCTGGCGCCGCCGATCAACACCAGCTGTCTTTAGGGCCACGACGAGGATGGACAAGGCGATGTATGTCGTCCTCGGAACAGTCGTGGCACTCGGACTCTTCAACACCCTCTACTGGCAAATCCTTGCCGGTGGGTACAACTATCGCGAAACGGTGTCGATCTGGTTCCGCTCGATCTTCTACTTCAATCCGGACGTCACCCTGATCGCTGAGGCACCTCTGTCATTCCAACTTCACGCGATTGCGGCGTTTAGCTTGCTTGCTCTGTGGCCCTTCACCCGACTCGTCCACGTACTGTCAGCTCCCGTCGGGTATCTGTGGCGCCCGTACGTCGTGTACCGCTCTAAGGATTCACACTCCCAACCGGGCAACCGCGACCCGCGGCCTGGTTGGGAACGTCCGGGACTGACACCAACAAAGAAGTAGCTGTGGCAGCCAAAGGTGCACCAGTCTTCCCACCCCAACATGGTGCGTGGGCATTCCTCGGGCTTCCAATCATCCTCGGCGCGATGGTTGGCGGCGTCACGCCACTGTCGGTGCTGTTAGGGATCGGCTTCATCGTCGCCTATCCCGCGTCGTACTTCGCGATTGCCATCCTTCGTTATCCCAGGCCGCAGCGCTTTCGTAAGGGTTTGTGGATTTGGGGATCGACGGGAGCAGTAATCGCGGTATTGCTGATCGCGGCACGACCTTGGTTGCTCTGGGTTGGCCTGGTGTACGCAATCGCATTCGCGGTAAACCTAGCCTTCGCGCGTGCGCACAACGAGCGCAGCCTGCTTAACGACGCCGTCTTCATCCTTGAGTGCGTGGCAATCGTGCCGATCATGTGGGCGATCAACGCTGGAACCACAGACCTGGTCCCTCCGCCGTTCGTTGATGCTCCGACGACCCTCTGGACTCTGACGGCGTTCGCGGCTCTGGCTTTGGTTGGCTCCACAATGCACGTCCGATCATTGATCCGCGAGCGCAGCAATCCCCGCTTTCGCATGTTGTCGCAAGTATTCGCCGGAGTAAGCCTGATTACTAGTGTTGCGCTTGCATACCCGTACGGAATGTGGGCGCTGCTGTGCACTGCCGTCGCGTTCGGCTTCCTTCTCGTACGGTCACTTCTGCTCGGGCGCAGGCCAATGAAGCCCGGAATCATCGGAGTGTTCGAACTCGTGGGATTTATCCTGGTGGCAATCGCCGGGGGGCTTTGCGCGGTCTAGAAGATCTGTGTCACAGCTACTGAGATCCGGGCTCATACAAGCACAACGGGTCTTCAGCCCACATGTCACCCGTCGCTGCATACGCGCGCGATCGAGACCCTCCGCAGACTTTGTTGTACTCGCATCGGCCGCAACGCCCGACAAGTCGTCGATGATCCCGGACCCCGACGAATACCTCGGATTCTCGATAGATTTCCGCAAGCGTCTTGTCTCGCACGTTCCCTGCTGACACATCGAGGAATCCACTGGGTTGAACCTCACCGGTATGCGAGATGAAGACGAAACCACTGCCGGCGTTCACGTTCATAGGCGCCCTGCGGACGCGATCGGCGGAAATTAGCCCCAGCGCACCCGCCTTCTGCCGAAGATCAAGATACAGGGAGCCGAGACCAAGTGAGTCGACATGATCCGTGCCACTACTAGCTAGCCGATCTCGTTGGATCACGACCCGGCGAAAGTGGTGGCCCTCTGTCGTTCGAGTCGGAATGACAGTCCCAACGTCATAGAGGAAATTGAGGATGTCTTCGGTCTCTGATGAAGTTGGAGCATCAAGGCGCGACCCCCTCCCCATCGGGACGAGCAAGAACGCACTCCATGTCATAGCTCCGTGTTCCTTCACGAGCGCAGCGACATTCGGGAGGTCAGCAACGTTGCCAGCAGTCACCGTCGTATTGATCTGGACCTTCAAACCAATCTCACGTGCGATCTGCCATGCAGCGATCGTCCGTTCGAAAGTTCCTTCAACGCCTCGAAAATCGTCGTGGACTTGGGGTGTAGAGCCATCCAATGACAGCGAAATTGACGTCACACCGCGATCCAGCAGTTCCTGGATGGCCTCTCTCTTCAGCGCCGCCGTTCCTGACGGTGAGACGGCGATGGTCAATCCCAAGCGCTTCCCGCGACTGATCAGCTTGAAGAGGTCCGGGCGCTCGAACGGGTCGCCACCAGTGATGACGAAGATCGGTGCAGGCCTACCCAACGCTGCGACCTGTTCCATCAATCCGTACGCCTCACCCGTCGACAATTCCATAGGGTTCCGGCGAGGTATCGCCTCAGCTCGACAGTGTTGACATGCCAAGGCGCAGGCCCGAGTCGCCTCCCAGATCACGAGGAATGGCCGTTCGGTCTCGTCGTGGCGCATGGATCGGACCGATCTGCCGCCCTGCAAATCCTCGGTCACAGCCTCCCCTTCACAATGGCGTTCCAATACAACGTCGGCAATCCATACTTCTTCAGTAACCACATGTCACGTCTCGGCTTCGTCAGGTCCAGCCCAGGAATCGAAGGAGTCGGCGTCATCGAATAGTCAAATTCGGCAAGTAACATCCGATTGCGTGATGTCGTTAAGGGGCACCCTGCGTAACCGTTGTAGGACGCCGAGATCTTGCGATTCGCGAGCTGATCCTGAATATTCGCAACGACCACCGGCGCCTGCTTGCGGATCGCCGCACCTGTCTTGCTGTTGGGCGTACTCCCTGCGTCACCCAACGCGAATACTTCCGGATACCGAACATGCTGGAGCGAATGCTTGTCCACTTCGACGTACCCGTTGGGATCGGCCGCGCCTGCAAGACCAGTTCCGGCCAACCAGTCCGGCGCACTCTGGGGCGGCACTGCATGGACCATGTCGTACTCGATTGACTGTTTTGAATCAGCAATGTTGTCTCGAACTATTGCCAGCTGGCGGGCAGTATCAAATTCGACGACCTCACTGCTGAACTGCACTTCGATTCCGTACTCATCGACGACCTTTCGCAGAGCATCCGCGAATACCGGTACACCGAAGAGCCCTGGCGTTGGGAGCACCAGCACGATTCGAATGTTGTCGAGAACCCCTTGGCGGCGCCAAAAGTCGGCTGCCAGATACGCGATCTTCTGAGGCGCGCCAGCGCACTTGATTGGTCCGCTTGGCTGTGTGAAGACGGCGGTCCCTCGCTTTGTGCGCTTGATGAGCTCCCAGGTCTTTGGTGCCAAAACCGCGTCATAGTTGCTTGAGCCGCTATTGCTCCAGACTGCATCCGAAAGCCCCGGAATCTTGTGCCAGTCGAGTTGAATTCCT
The DNA here is from genome assembly GCA_003452655.1 of Actinomycetota bacterium. Classification (GTDB taxonomy): domain Bacteria; phylum Actinomycetota; class Actinomycetes; order S36-B12; family UBA10799; genus UBA10799. Next base: position 3,634 of record DMNR01000373.1, read on the forward strand.
GGTGCGACAACCAAGACGTCGTACTTAATGCTCCGGTCTTGGTCCAACGTCACAATTCTCTGGTCCGGATCGATGCCGACAGCAGCGTATTGATACCAACGCACCCCTTTGGGGATGACATCTTCCTGTTTGCGGGCGCTCTTCTCGATTTGAGCGCAGCCGCCCCCGACCAGTGTCCAAAGCGGCTGGTAGTAGTGCGTCTCGGCGGGATCGATGATCGCGATGTCGCTCTCGCCTCGCTTGGTCAACTGAGCTGCGACTGCAATGCCCGCGTTGCCTCCGCCAATAATGACGATCCTGTGATGAATCTGCTGCTGTGTCATGTGCCTGTGAGTCTTTCCGGCTCTGTCGGAGCCTATCTGTGAATGGGAATCTCGGGAGCGCAGTGCGAACTACCTGCGACAACGTCCGTCATTCACTGACTGCACGTTGTGCCCGAGCATCCATTCATCCCAGAAAGTGCGCATCCGACTTTCCTCACTGACCACACACGTAGTCCACCACCGATGCACGCCCGGAATTAGTCCCGAAGGTCCCGTGTTAATAGGGTCTTCGTTGGAATATTCACGGCGCTCGCTGGACAGATCATCGGCCTGCTGCGGCGCTACCAGAATCGGCGCCTGCCCGATACCTACGCACAAATAGCAAGCAGCCCGGTTTCGCGGAGGAGTTACTCTGCGAAACTGGGCTTCTTGCTATTTGAAATGTTTAGCGGTAGTCGCTGCCGCCGAGGTCGTATGAACCGCCCCAGGTTCTCCGCCGCTGCTATGCGGGTTGCAGCTCTCGGTTGAGGGCTGCGTGGTGGGCTGACTCGTATTCGCTGGGGGTCGTGTAGTCGAGGCTACTGTGAAGCCTGCGGTTGTTGTACCAGTCCACCCAGCCTGCGGTGGCGTACTCGACGTCACTGATCGTCTTGTACGGGCCTGCGTGGAAGATCGTTGTGCGGATGCACTCGGTTTTGTAGAGCCCGTTGATGCACTCCATGAGCGCGTTGATGCTCCTATAGTTGTCAAGCCGCCACTGGAAGCGCTTTAGCGGGTTCGCGTAGCGGCCTCATGAGTGCCCAGACTTCGCGGGCGAGGAGTCGTTTGAGGCAGCGAATGATCTCGCCTTTTGTCTTGCCTTCTGCAGTGCGCCTGGCGACGTATTCCTTTGTGGGCTGGTGGTGTTGCATGCGCACGATCACGGTCCGGTAGAGCGCGGCATTTGCTTGCCGGTGACCACCGCGGTTGAGCCTGTGACGGGTTGTCATCCCTGAAGATGCCGGGATTGGTGCGACGCCGCAGAGCCTGGCCCAGGCGGGTTCTGACTTGACGCGTTCGGGATTATCGCCAGCGACGATGAGTAGCTCTGCAGTGGTGTCTGGACCCATCCCGAATGCGTCCACCATTTGCGGCGCCAGCTCGGTGGTGAGTTCGGTCAAGACCTTCTCGTGATCTTTGATCTCAGCATCGAGTAGCTGCCAGCGGCGAGCCGTTGCCCGCAGCGCGTGTTTGGCCGCGGCCGTAACGGTGGAGACTTTGCCTGGGCGAAGGTTCGCGCACTTGTTGATCAGCGCCATCTTTGATAGTGGTTGCAGCGCCTCTCGTAGTTCTGGGTCCGCGTTGACCAGGAGCTGTTTGAGAGTGATCATCGCCGAAGTTCGGCCTTTGACTGCAACGTCTTTGGCGACTTTGATCTGACGGATCATTTCAACAACACCATCGGCGCTCTTGGGAACTGCGGTCGCGTTCCCTGCGAGCGCGGTTCGTGCCGCGTTCTCAGCGTCGAGTGTGTCGGACTTTCCCCGCAGGCGGCGATCACGACGATCTGTGCGCATCACCTCGATCACGCCGATGTCTCGGCGTCGGACGGCGCCGGTCAGCCCGGCACCGTAGGAGCCAGTGCCCTCGATCGCGAACGTGAGCTTGTGACCCAAACCGGCGGCCCAGTCGATTAACTGCTCGTAGCCGCCACTATCTGCTGCGAAGCGTTGTGAATCTATGACGCCACCAATATCGGAGAGCGCGACGGCGACGTGGATGTATTTGTGAGTGTCGACTCCGATGACCACTCGACGTCGGGGAACTTCATGGCTCATGCTGGTCATGCTGCTTTCCTTCCAGACTCGGTTGCGTGAAGCGGCGAGCTGGCCGGGCGGGTGGACGGGACTGTGACGAGACTGCGCTATCAGGCTCCTATTAGGTCACTGCCTGTCCGGCCAGCACACCATGTGGTGCACCGGTTGGCGGACGACAGATCAACAGCAAGGACACCCAAACCTCGGGGTCAGTCGTAAGCAAGAGTCAGGCCGCCAACCGGCATGCGACAGTCTCACAGTC
>DMNR01000410.1:0-7162 GCA_003452655.1 Actinomycetota bacterium
AGATGTGTATAAGAGACAGGCGCGGGATTGGTACTCACTGAGCTGTCAGTAGTTGACGAATGCTTCTGGACCCTGTTCACCCGCGCTGAAGCGACGACGTTCGCAGGCGTGCCCTACACATTCGACCTCCTCGAGCGTGCCGGTTTCGCCGACCTGGATCTGCCCCGCCTTCGCTACATCACCGCTGCCGGTGGCCGACTAGCCCCGCATCGGGTGCGCACGCTCGCCGAACTTGGCCAACGAACTGGTTGGGACCTCTTCGTGATGTACGGCCAGACTGAAGCGACTGCCAGGATGGCGTACCTCCCGCCCGATTTGGCAGCTGCTCAGCCGGCGTCAATTGGCATCGCGATCCCCGGTGGTGCACTCGACCTTGCCCCAGTCGACGGTGAACCCTCGGGCGACGTCGGTGAGCTGGTTTACACCGGTGCGAACGTGATGCTGGGATACGCACAGGAACCCGCGGATCTCGCTCTCGGTAGGACGACCTCGGTACTGCGCACAGGGGACTTGGCTCGCGTCACCGACACCGGCATGTACGAGATAGTCGGACGCCGGGGTGGATTCGCCAAGCTCTTCGGCAAGCGGATTGACCTTCAAGAGGTCGAACGATCACTGGGGGCGCACGGCATCAACGCGACGTGCCTGGCGCCAATTCCGCAGTCTGATTCCAGCGCTGATTCAGAACGGCTCGTTGTAGCGGTGGTTCGCGCCGATGACTGTTGGCCGGGCAGCGATCGCATCCGTGCCGCAGCGGCAGAAGCCGCCGCCGTGGCGCCGACCGCGATCCAAGTCTTGGACCTACCGGAGCTACCGCGCCTGTCTTCGGGCAAGGTTGATTTACCCGCTCTACGCAAGCTTGCAACACAACCCAATCCGCGCGGAGCTGCTGAAGGAGATACCTCCGACGTCGCAGAAGGCGACCTGGTTACGTCACTGGTTTCGGCCTACGCAGCGACGCTGAACCGTGACGACGCGTCAGTGGCAAGCTCGTTCGTCTCGCTGCGCGGAGACTCGATGTCGTACGTCGAATTGTCCGTCGTCGTCGAGCGCTTGCTTGGCAAGCTTCCGGCGAACTGGCACGTGATGTCGATTGGTGCCCTCGCGAATACGGTGACCACCCAATCGGGCGGCTCGCAACCACCCCCACATCGAAACCGATGGACCCGCCAGATCGAGACGAACGTATTACTCCGCGCGCTCGCGGTCTTCCTCGTTGTTGGATCGCACGTCACGCTCTTCGACCTTCGCGGCGGCGCACACCTGCTCATTGCAATAGCTGGCTTCAACTTTGCGCGGTTCCACCTGAGCAATTCCGAACGCCGCACGCGGTTGCGGGGAATGCTGGCAAGCGTTCGTCGTATCGCGGTGCCGAGCATGGTGTGGATGGCCTTCGCCGCGCTGCTCGACAGTCAGTACAGCTTTGCGAATGTGTTCTTCCTCCACAACGTGGTGATGCCAGATGCCGACAACGCGGCGTGGCGCTACTGGTTCGTGGAGGCGCTGGTCTACCTCCTGATCTTCAGTGCCGCGGTGGTGGCCATTCCGGCATTGCACCGGGCCGAACAACGCTGGCCGTTTGGCTTCGTCCTCGTGCTACTCGGCGTCGGACTGGTATTCCGCTACGGACTAATAGAAACCGCAACCGGGCCAAAGGCGATCTACACACCCGCGATGGTGCTCTTCGTGTTTGCACTCGGCTGGGCAATCGCGAGAGCTCGAACGTGGCCGCAGCGCGGGTTGGTCGTCGCGCTCATCGTGGTCACACTGCCGGGCTACTCCGAGAACCTCACGCGGGTGGTGATCGTCATGGCGGGGCTGGCGCTGCTGCTGCTCGTTCCGACGGTCCGAGTCCCCTCTCTGCTGGGTAAGGGCGTCGGACTGGTTGCAGGCGCGTCTCTCTATATCTACCTGAGCCACTGGCAGGTGTACCCGTTGTTCGGCGAGCAGGAGTTGCTGGCGTTGGCTGCATCAGTGGGATTTGGGATTGCCCTATGGTTCACGGTTGGCCGCCTGACGGCGCGGACTAGCTCAGCCGCGTCGCAAGGTTTTGCGCCGTGGTGGAAGACGGTGCGGTGCCTACGGATTCGCCCCACACTGCGTTCCGGCGACAGTTGCGTGAGCAAACCCTTGAGCTTGCAGCCGAACACTCGTTCCTGGTTTGTGGGAGGCCGCACGCGTCGGGGCTGTTCTTGATAGCTGCCTAAGGCATCGCGGAAGAAACATCGGGAGGAGGCGCCCGAAGCCCGCCCGAAAAACTGTTGTGACCGGACCCAGCCACGGTCCGACGCGACGATTGGCTGCACCGGTCAAATACGAGTAGCGAGATGAACAGGCACTATTTTCCGAGTGCGATCGACCTGCGTTCGGGTCGGTATCAAACCCCAGAAGGCCCGAGATGCGCCAGTTCTACCCACCATCCATATCCACCAGTTGCCGTACTGGGTGTGCCGGGGGGTGGATTCCGACGTCCGTGCGGGGGTGTTTCCAACGAAAAGCAACGGCAGCCTAGACGATCCATCCAATTTGCAGTCCGGAACTAGTGCGGCAGGTCAGTTGGGTTGCTCAGGTCGTGATCAAGTCGGTGTGATGGCCGACCATCTTTATTGCCCCGCCCTCGAGGCGGTAGGTACTGGTGGCACGGATGTGGACAGTTCCTGGCAGATCGCGATGACCAATCCCTTCCTCTCGCCCCGTGACGACCCCGATTCGGCCTGCAGCGACGAAGTGCAGGTCAGACGGCGTCACCGTGCCACCGAGTTCGGTGGTGGCGAACTCCTTCCAAGACGCCGCAACTGCTGCGCCGCCGACGAGGATGCCGCCCATCGGACCCAGGTAGCAGACGTCATCGGCCTCAGACCAGAGATCCACCATCGGCTGTGCATGGCCGTTGAGGGCATGAGCGAGGGCTGCGTAAAACGTGTCGGTCGCTGTTTGCAAACCCTCGCGGGTGATCTCATCCACCATGAGTTGCACAATACCTGCAGCCCTTAACCGATGACGGATCCTCGTCTGAGCGAAACGCGTGAACAAGAATCCGCTGTCCAACTCGCAAAGCCGCGACCTATGGCGAGGATGTAAGAGGAAGTAGCTAGTCGCCGATGCGATCGAGGAAGGCTTCAACCTCTGGCGCGTGGACATCGGCCTCCGTGACCAGCGCCAAATGCCCGCCGTGGAAGATATTCAGCTCGGAGTTCGGGATGAGACCGGCGATGATTTTGGCGTTGCAGGACGGAATCAACGGGTCGTCGTTGCCCGACATAACGAGCGTGGGTGCCTTAATGCGCGGCAGGAACGGAACGCTGGTCCAGCCCAGGCCGGCGGTCAATTGCATGACGTAGCCCGCACCGTTGTGGCTGGTGCTCTGCTGACGCAACGCGGTGAGCGCGGCCGTGGGGTTGTGACGCATGGTGCCGCCGTAGATTTCGTGGGCCACAGACTCGAGGTAATCCGGGTCGGTGTAGCGGCGGTGGGTGATCATTTTGGCGAGGATCTTGGGGTGCGCCGGCACCATGATCGAACCAGTAGCGGTGCTCACCAGCACTACCTTGCGGCAGCGATCAGACTCGCTATAGGCGAACTGTTGGGCAAGCCCGCCACCCCAAGAGATTCCCAGAACGTCGGCCTTGGCAAAGCCGAGCTGATCGAGGATTCCGGATATCTTGCGCGCGAGACCCTTGAGACGGTAGGGGTAGCGTGCCGTCGGAGACCCGCCAACTCCCGGGGCATCGAACCGGATGATGTCGCGCTGGGGACTGAGTAGATCAACGAATGGCTGCAACAGTTCTAGCTTGGCGCCAATGCCGTTCATCAGTAGCAGTGGTGTGCCGGTGCCGTCGCCAATGTCATGAACGACGCGGAATTGCTGACCGTCCACCGTTAGTTCAAGCTGCTTGGTTTCACGCAACGGCGGAACTCTCAATGCACGGGCCATTCGATCAGGGTACGACGCGATTCCACGGCTCGCGCATCTGCCTTCCGTGCCGCGCTCCTAGCGACGTCGCTTCCCTGGGCCGCGAATGCTTAGTCCTCGCTGATGTACTTCCCGGGCGCTGGACCGATTGGCTTGAACGTTTCGCTACCGAGCTCGGTGGGTGCGGCGACCTTGCCGCCGCCACGTTTGGCCGCCCAAGCGCTGAAGTCGGGCCACCAACTACCTTCAATAGCAGTCGAGGATTTCAGCCAGTCCTCCGCCTTTTTCGGGTTGTCGTCAGCCACCCGGAACTTGGCCTTCGGATTGCCGGGCGGGTTGATGATGGCGGCCACGTGTCCGCTGCTGCTGAGTGCGAACTTCACGTCGCCCCCGAGTAACTGTGTCGTGCCGTACACGGCCGACCATGGGCAGATGTGATCAGCGATCCCGGCAACCGCGTAGGTGTCGGTGTCCACGGTCTTGAGGTCCACCTTTGTTCCCAGCATGACCGCCTTGCCTGGCTTTCCAAGGGAGTTGTGGACGCCCATCTCCACGAAGTCCTTGTGTAGCGCAGCCGTCATCCGTGTGGTGTCGGCGTTCCAGAACAAGACGTCGAACTTTGGCGGGGTGCGACCGAGAAGATAGTTATTGACCCAGTAGCTCCAGATCAGGTCATTGGGCCGCAACCAGGCGAACGCTTCGGCCAGATGACGACCGTCGAGGTAGCCACGGCTCGCCGAAACCGCGGTCGCTGCCTTGGCGGTGTTCTCATTGAGGGCCGCGGTTGCTAACCCGGCATGATCTTGGTCGAGCACAGCAACTGCCAGACCGAGTGCGGAGACCTGCTCGAGCTCTCCCTGAGCCTTGAGGTGGGCCAACGCCATCGTCGTCACGATGCCGCCAGAACAGGTGGCGAAGAGGTTGAGCTTCTTACTCTTTGTGATCTTCTTGGTGGTTGCCATCGCATCGATGATTGCCGAACCGTACGAGTCGAAACCCCAGTCGCGATGCTCAGCAGTCGGGTTGCGCCACGAGATGACGAAAACCTGATGCCCTTGCGCAAGTAAGAACTCCACCAAGCTTCGTCCTGGAGCAAGATCGACAGCGTAGAACTTGTTGATCATCGGGGGAATGACCAGTAGCGGTCGTCGGTAGACGGTTTTTGTCGTCGGCTTGTACTGGATGAGTTCAAACATCTCGGTCCGTTGCACAACTGAACCCGGCGTGATCGCCAAGTTCTTCCCGACCTCGAACGCGTCTTCCTCGATCATGGCCGGGGTCCGTGGTGCCCGCTTCATGTCTTTGGCGAATGATTTGGCCCCGCGAGCGAGGCTCTTGCCCTTGGTCTTCTTAGCGGCAGCGACTGCATCAGGATTCAGAAGTGGAAAGTTGCTCGGGGCGAGAGCGTCGTTGACATTTCGAATAATGAATTCGGCTCGTTCGTGATCGTCATAGCTCAGTTCGGCATCTTCGAGGAGGTCGGCAGCGGTCCTACCCGCAGCCAGGTAGCTCTGCAGGACCCGTTTGAGGACTGGATTCTCTTGCCACGCATCCGCAGCGAACCTGCGGTCACCTCGTGGTGGGGTCGCCTGCGACGTGCCGAGGGCCACCTTTGTGAGCTCGCTGGCAAGTTCGGCGCTGCGCTTGGCCACCTTGTGAGGTTTTGTCGCAAGCTTCGCGCCCATGCGCACAGTCGCAGTCCGGGGTCGGAAGTGATACCCGACGCCGAGCGCGGCTTCAGTCAGTAGCAAATCGAGAGCGATCGCTGCTTCCGCAGGTTCAATCTGCTCAAGTGCCTCTGCTTCGGCGTCGCCAATGTCGTCCGTTGCCATGGCAAATGACCTTGCCTCAACGCACCAGCACGACGCGACTTGAAATCACCCTGCTGGAGCCGGTTGTGGATCTAGCAGTTGTCGCTCAGTCTCCGACGGCGGGGTGTTGTGCAAGTGGAACCCGGGGGAGGGCCGCATGGTGGCGTTGCGGCTTTTCGGTGAAGTCGAAGCGGCAGTTGCGCCCAGGATTCTTCTCCGTTGCGTGCGGTTCTTAGTTGATGGTGCGCCGCGCTATGTCGATCTTGTGTCGGATCGGCACTTTGAATGCGCGTCAACTAGACCCTTGGTGGTTGGCGCCTCTAGAGCGCGGGCTGCGCGGTTGCTTGCGGTGCCGCGGTGTTCTGAACCTTGCGTGATTTGCGGTGCAGGTGGAAGAGCGGTTCTGGGGTGCCGAGGTAGCTAACGACTGTTCCGTACATGGTGTGCTCCTTGTGGTGTCGGGGGACTTTCTGACACTCAAGGGATTCCCTCGTCAGGGCGTGTGAATCGCGGTCGACAAGCCGCAACGATGCGGCAGGTGCGCCGTAACGATGCGGCACACACAAACGGCGTAGCGTCCGGGCTGTCGGGCATGAATGGTGGCCACTCAGAGGGCCTTTGCGCCTATGTCAGGCGGTACTCACAGCGTCACGGTGATATTGAGTTGATCGACGTCTGTCGCGGTGATTGTTAGGTCCTGGACGGAGCCCGCGGCCGTCAGATCGCCTGCGGCAAGCGCCACGCGATCCACGATTGCAGCTGGACCTTCCACGACAGTGGTTGCGACCGGCGTTCGCATGGATACCTTGGCCTCGGACTTTGCTTTCCGAATTTGTGACAGCACGATCCCGGCGTCAACCAAAACCTGTGCGTCGCCACCGGCTGCCGCTGTCAGTTCGTCAACAGTTGGCCACTGGCTGGAATGGATGAGCCCTGGTTGCCACCATGACCACACCTCTTCGGTGACGAAGGGCAGGAATGGTGCGAACAAGCGCAATTGAACGGACAGCGCGAGAGCCAGCGTTGCCTTCGCTGAAGCCGCCGCTTCCTCGCCGCGAGCTCCGTGGGCTCGCTCCTTGATGAGTTCGATGTAGTCATCGCAGAACGACCAGAAGAACGTCTCGGTCAGTTCCAGGGCGCGCGTGTAGTTGTAGCCGTCGAATGCGCGGGTGGCATCGTCGACGACTTGGCGCAGGCCCGCCAATAAGGCCTGGTCAACGGGATCGGTGATTGCCGCGTCATCGCGCTCGGCGCCCAACATCAAGGCGAACTTCGAGGCGTTGAGGAGTTTGATCGCGAGGCGGCGGCCGATCTTCATTTGACCGATGTCGTATGCGGTATCGGTGCCGGGCCGACCGGAAGCTGCCCAATAGCGAACGGCATCGGAGCCGTATTCGACGAGAAGATCCGCAGGCGTGACGACGTTGCCTTTGGACTT
>DMNR01000410.1:7214-7571 GCA_003452655.1 Actinomycetota bacterium
CATCTTCTTGCGGTCGGGGTCGAGGATCCAGCCGCTAATGGCCGCATGTTTCCACGGGAGAGCGTCGTCCTCCAGATGAGCCCGAACGACAGTCGAGAACAGCCAGGTGCGAATGATTTCGTGAGCTTGCGGGCGCAGATCCATAGGGAATACCCGTGACCACAGATCGGCGTCGCGTTCCCACCCACCGGCGATTTGTGGCGTCAGTGATGACGTTGCCCAGGTGTCCATCACATCGGGGTCTCCCACAAACCCACCGCGCTTGCCTCGCTGTGCCTCGTCGTAGTCGGCCGGAGGTTCGGCCGATGGATCGACGGGCAGGATGTCTTCGCTGGGAACGATTGGTGAATCGAAGTC
>DMNR01000454.1 GCA_003452655.1 Actinomycetota bacterium
GCTTCGGCCGCAGAGCGGGCAGCGTCGAGGTCAGCGAACAGGGACGGCGGACCGACGCCCTGTGCGGACAAGTACAACGCATCTACTCCGGAGGTCAACTCAACGGGACGGGACACAGCAACTCCTAGACGATCTGCGGCGGAACGTGCACCCCTGCGCTTCAGTGTCTAGGTTCATCTGGCTAGGTAACCGTCCCGTAGAGGGCTCGGAGGTGCCAGGAATTTGAGTTGAGTGTTGGTGCGTCGAGTTGGGGTACGGGCAGGATTACACGCCTGTAGTTCCCTTGTCAACAGGATGATGCGCCTATGGCGTCCCGGCTTCGCCCTGCGGGCTCGACGGCTCAGCAGGAGCGGGTCAGGTCGGTCGTGCAGTTTGGGGGTGCTGTGTTACAGGAGGCGCACCTCACACGGCGAGCAGCTCACGTCCCAGAGGAATCATTCGGGTCAATCGAGTCTCGGTTGACAGGCCGGTGGCGAACCGCGTGGTCATATCGTCACGTGACCACAGTTCTATTACGGCGTTCTTAATGTCGGTTCGATAGGTCATCCTGTTGGCAACGCGATAGCCCAGGCCCAGTGCCACGACCTCATAGGCTGTGTTCAGAAACCCTCTCGAGAAGCCCTTGTGTGCGTCCCATTTTCGGAACACATCCGGTCCGCCCTCTGAGGAAAGCACCGAAAAGGTCTCATCGAAGATCTCTTCCAACCGATCGAAGCCCATTGGGAAGGACTCCGCAAGTGCTACAGACTGATCATCCAGAACGCCAGAGAAATTCCTAAACGCGGTGTACGAAACGTCCGTCCAGTTGTGAAGGATCAGGAACCGAAGAACTAGTTCGATGTCGTACTTTTCCTCGACGTCTGTTTCAGTGAGCCGTGTGGTCTCCGTGAATGCATCCTTTAGCGCCAGAGCCTCAACCCAGTTGTAGAAATCGGGTTGAACGCTTAGTACAAGTGCGCTTCTCATTTCCTGAGCTGTGAGCGGGCTTCCGTATCCGTTCAACCGTTGAAACAGGTCGAACTTTGTTCGCGGTGAGGACGTTCGTTGGATGATTTTGATGTCAAGTTTCGCTCGCTTGATATCGAGACGTTGGGCTTCGCTTAGGCAGATCGTCGAGTCATCGTCCTCCCACACCATTCCATCGAGGTCCGGAAGATACTTGGTTCCGGTCATCTTAAGCTGGGGGAGTGGATTGCCGTCACGTCCCGAAAGGAGCCCCTGAAGCTCCAGCAATGTCGAGACTCGCTGCAGGCCATCGACGAGCTCCCACTTGCCATCTTCCGCCTGCGAGACGAAAATTGAGGGAATTGGAATGCCAAGCAGGATGCTCTCGATCAGCCGACTCTTCTGCTCTGGCTCCCAACGGAAGAAGCGCTGAAAAGCTGGGTTGATGTAGAGCTCACCATCGCGATAGAGATTGGTTAGTTCTCCAATACTCATGGGGTAGCCATCGGACTTGATGGTTTGTCGGCCGCTGGCGATTTGGGACTCTAGGTTCGCTGCTGACATTCTCACCACTCCTGAGATCTGAGCTCTAGTGCCAGCCCTGGTAGGTCCGGGTAGACCATGGACTCCGTCACTCCGATGGTTGAAAGGTCGAAGGTGACGGAGGGCTTGTCACCACAGATCTCTATGCGCCAAAGTAGCGTTTCGTTGCTCAGCGCGTTGCAGATTGTTTCCATAGGCTGAACGTTCTTTCCAGCAATTGTGAATGTGCCGCGCTGCGCCACAATCCGTTGCGAGTTGTGAGTGCCATAAATGGCAACGCCCGTCTGCGGTCGGGCTAGCAGACGGGTCTCGAGCTCAGGCCTGTACTTTTCAAGCTCTGGGTCTCCGGTGGTGAGAATTGCCACCTCTTCCGCGTACTCTCGTAGAACCGCTCGGTTCCAGCCGACAGGGTCTAAACACCAAACGACCGGGTGGCATGGTGCTTCCGGATTTTCGGGCTGATGGGTGTGTGTGGGATGAAGCGCAAAGTAGAGCGCGACGAATAGGTTCTCGCTCCAGTCCAGAAGCCGCGTAGGAACACCGTTGTGTTGCATAGCGAACAGATGCTCCCAATCAGTCTGAGGGTAGCCTGCGGGCCAGAAGGGCAGGCTACGCTGCCGAAACCTTGTGATCAGCCGACGCTCTCGCTGGATCGCATCGTCAAATTCGGGGTTCTCCCTATAGAGGGAGGGGGTCAGGGTGAAGGCGCTGCACTGATGGCCTCTGTACCAGAGCGGCCGGCTGTCCGTCAGTCCGCGACGGATCTCAGTAACGAGCTCTACAAGGCCAGCTGCACTTTCTACCGTACGGTGTTCAATCGGCAATGGTTCTCCCGTGTGAAGCGGCATGCGAACTTGGCAAGACCATAGTCCCTGGTTCTGTCGTGCCCGTCACCATCCGAAGGCCTCGTTCGTCACGCCTTGAACTCGGGCACACCCCAGTCGGTCTTCGGCGGAAGCTGTCATGTTGTCGAAGCCAGCTGGATTGATCGCTAAGTACGAACCGTCCACGCCGACCCGTCGATGCGCGGGCCGGGTACCTAACCAACAAGTCTCCAGTGGCCGCAGCCTGAACCAGTTACTCGGACCGATCGGCGCGCGATTCTGGTACTAGTACGCGAGCCGCCAGTGGTTGCCCGGTGAATCGGCCGCTCGGACCTTCGACACGATTTCAGGTACCGGCCGCCCGTAGGGGCGGCCGTTCCGTTTGTCGGCCCGGAGTGCGACTGCTTGCGCGAGGGAGCTGGGCTGGCCCAGTGCTCTCGGAGTCGTGGTGGTGCCGGTGGACGGGCTACCTCCAGCCGTTCGACCTCGTCACCGCAACCATGATGCCGACGGCCAGGATGCCAGCCGTGATGGTGAACATCCAAAGGCCGAGGAACACCCCCACCGCCACCTGGCCGACCGAGAACGGGGCGGAAGCAGAAGGAGTGTGGCCAGTGGAGAATGTCGGCGTGTACGACAACACGGCACCGTCGTTGAGGGCCGGGTCCGGCGCTGCGAGTCGGGAGCCGCCGGCCGCCAGACGGCGCTGGTGCACGGCCATTGGGACGAGGACCATCAGCAACGCAAGCCCGATGGCAGAGACAACCACTGCTGGTGACATGTGGAACGTATCGACAGCGCCATGGCGGACCTGTAGCCGACCTTCGATGAACTGACTCGTCGGTTGGCTCAGACCGCCCGCGAGATTCCAGGCCGGGCTGCACGCGCTGCTACCGCGGCTGGGGGCCGCGGTAGCTGTGGGTCGGGGTTGTCGGGCTGGTCAGACGGGTGGTCGGAGCTGTCGTGTGGG
>DMNR01000233.1 GCA_003452655.1 Actinomycetota bacterium
GGGCTTCCACGCACCGCTCGACCTCGTGGATGGTGCTGCGCGGGTGTACGACCCAGTTGTGCGCGGGGAGAGCGGCGAGGACCTTTACGGTTGCTTCCTCAAGGACTTTGAACCCTCGCCCTGGTGACACCTTGAGCGGGGGCTATAGGCCGGGGAACGGCGCGAACTCCGGATTAGCAGGCAGGTCCACCGACTTCGCTGCGGACGCCTCGAAGTCGAGGTCGGCCAATGCGACCTTGCGGTAGGAGCTGTCCGTCACAGTTCGCACGTTGTACGTCAGGTCTGCAAGGTTTGAGATGGTCGTCCAGTAAGTGACATCGTCGATACCAACGCCCTCGCCCGACGCACTGAAACCATCCGGGATGTCGAAGTTGTTCATCATGTGGAACACCTCGTGTTGGGCGGCAGCTGCGTCTGCTTGCTGCGGGGCGGTCGCCACATAGACCGCCGCGCGAACAAACCTGGACGGGGAGCTGTTGTCGCCGGGAAGGCCCTGCATTCCCTGCCCGACGCCGAAAGGCGCCAGCTTCTGACCCGCCACGGTGATCACCCCGGGGTTGTCCGGAGAAAGGTGGGTGTAGTTGCGCAGATTTGTGGTGTGCCAGGTGAACTCTGGCGAGTTGGTGAAGACCCCGTATGGGTTGTCGTAGATCTTCATTTCGCCCGCATCCCACTCGACGGCAATGCAAGCACCGGAAGCATCGTGGAACACGAAGTGACAAGGTGGCGCCATACCCATCGGCCCGAGCACGAACGGCCACACCACGACCTCGCCGAGTTTTGCCCTGACCTCGGAGACATTCGCGCATGTCGTCAGCGTCAGCGTCGCGAGGTGGATTGCGGACATCAGCTTGTCATCGGCCACCCCGTCCGGCGAGCTGAAGACGGCGGTGCCCGGGTGGTACTGCAACGCGACGTAGAGGCCCTTCTCATTCATCCCGTCCGTCCAGGCGTAGTAGCCGGTCGGCTCGACATTCGGGAAGGCGTCGATCCCAACAGCTCCATACTTCGTCGCCCAGGTCACGCCCTGCTTGTTGTCGGGTGCGTAGCTATGCAACTCAAGTCCACGAGGCAGGATGACAAGCCGGGCATCCATAAGTGTTGGGAACTCCATCGTGCGGCCCACGACGACTGACCCGTCCTTGGCTTTCAGTTGCAGGCTCGTACACATTGGGTGTCCTCCACGGCTCGCGAATTGATCATCTGAATTCGAGGGTGCCACCTTTGTTGTCCAGTTGCAGAGGCTCGGCACGTGGAGGGTCTCGGTTGGCCTAAGCGAGACTAAGCTCGTGCCTATGAGCGAAGTTGAGCGTCTGAGCGTCGGCAAATATCTGTCACTGGGCACATTTCGCAAGAGCGGTGCGAAGGTCGCGACTCCGGTTTGGGTGACCCGTGACGGCGAAGCGCTGTACGTGATCACTGGCGCTTCATCGGGGAAGGTTAAACGCCTTCGAAACAACCCCGAGGTCGAGCTCGCTCCTTGCGATATGCGCGGGAGGATTTCCGGTGCAGCAGTTCCGGGAACAGCCGAGATTCTTGATGCAGCGGGCACGAAGAAAGCACAGGACTTGGCCGCGAAACGATACGGCCTCATGTACCGCATTCTGACTTTGCGTGAGAAATTCAGTCGTGGACCGAGCGATTCAGTCGGCCTGCGGATCACGCCGCAGGGCTGATCACCCAGATATCCAACGGCGACAGATAGCGGGTGCGGTTCGAAGCCCGCGAGGCAAATTCCTACTTAGTTGATATGAAATGCCGCTGTGGCGCGCATCCGGCCGCGGCGCGACGGTATTTTCACTCAACTGCTGCCCGCGAATATCGGAGTCACCATGTCGTCGGAAGACATCGAATCGGGTAGTGATGCCCTGCTGGTGGCCGAGGATGAGGCATACAGCAAGGGTTTAAAAGCGCGCCATATTCAGATGATCGCTGTCGGTGGGGCGATCGGTACTGGCCTGTTCCTTGGGGCAGGATCCCGACTTAACATCGCTGGACCGTTCCTCGCCGTCCTGTACGCGATCGCCGGCTTCTTTGCATTCATCGTTGTTCGGGCACTCGGTGAGTTGGTGATTTATCGCCCGACGTCGGGTTCCTTCGTTTCGTACGCGCGTGAGTTTATGGGTGAGAAGGGCGCGTACGTCTCCGGCTGGATGTACTTCCTCGTGTGGGCAACAGGTGGAATCGCGGACATCACGGCAGTCGCGATCTACACGCAGTACTGGTCGATCTTTGAAGGAGTGCCGCAGTGGATCGTGGCGCTGATCGCGATGTTGTTTGTCCTGGCGATCAACCTGTCGGCCGTGAAGTACTTCGGCGAGACCGAGTACTGGGCCGCGATGATCAAAGTTGCGGCGATCGTCATCTTCTTGGCAATAGGAACCTTCACCCTGGCCAAGCGTGATATCTCAGGCCGTGAGTTCAGCGGGGTTCAAATGATCTCCGAGAACGGTGGGATCCTGCCGCATGGCCTAATTGCGGCGATCATCGTGCTTCCTGGTGTCGTGTTCGCGTACGCCGCCTTGGAGATGGTGAGCATCGCCGCGGG
>DMNR01000184.1:0-2185 GCA_003452655.1 Actinomycetota bacterium
AGATGTGTATAAGAGACAGCCCGAGTATCTCTCGCCTAATGTCGCGATTCACCACAGGCTGTTCCAAGGCCTGGCAGTTGGCAAGCATGAGCATGTACTGCGGTACGGAAGCACAGGCTAGGCAATTCAAACTAGCCGCAAGGCTCACACCCTGCTGACCGACGTGACACTCGGTGGCGAATCATCAATCAACGACGCGCTCGGTGTTGCCGCTACCGCTCGGAGTAGTCGCGCGGTGATCCGGCTACCTCAAATTCACCATCGAGGTGTCGGTTCACCTTGTCGGACACGTGTGCCACAGTCGCCAGTTCCTCTGGCGTGAGGATGTCGAACACATGGCGTCGTACGCCGTCTACGTGGAACGGTGCGGCCTCGTTCAAGGTGCGCAATCCCGCGTCGGTGAGCACGGCGAAGAGCCCACGGCGGTCGTCAGGGTTCGCCTCGCGTTGGACCAGACCGGCTCTTTCCATTCGATCGATCTGGTGGGTCAGGCGACTTCGCGACGCGAGGGTCATCGTCGCCAGTTCGCTCATTCGAAGCCGCTGGTCAGGACTCTCGGAAAGCCGTACCAAGATCTCGTAGTCGCCCATCGGCAGGCCGAACTCATCCTGAATTTCCTGCCCGAGATGTGCGTAGAGCTTCCGGGTCGCCATGATCCATGAGCGCCAGGTTTGCTCCTCTGATTCGGAAAGCCGATCGGACACTTCTGCCTAGTCCTCGAGGTCCCAGATTCTGATGCCCCCGAGGATCCCCGCGGTGTTGGGCACAATCGTCGCCTTCGGCCCGAAGTCGACTGCCGACACGTGCTTGGCATTTCCGCCACCGATGTAGATCGAATCGAAGTACAGAAAGTCGTCGAATGCTTTGACGGCTCGCATGACATTGCGACGCCACTTCTTCTTGCCGTCCGACTTACGAGCTGCATTCCCGAGCAAAATGTCGAAGGTCTGACCCTTGCGGAAGGGAGCGTGTGAGAGCTCCATGTGCGGCAGCAATTTGCCGTCGCTGAAGACAGCAGTTCCGCAGCCGGTACCCAACGTCATGACGAACTCGAAACCCACCCCGTCGACAACGGCACAGCCCTGAACGTCGGCGTCGTTGGCGACCTTGACTGGAACCTTGAATGCTCGCGCGAGTGCGCCGGCGAGGTCGAACCCACTCCACATCTGCACCAGATCCGGATCAGGTGGTCCGCCGTACACGCGGCGTGAGAACGCGGGTACTTGAATCACCTTGCCGTGGCGCACGAGTCCGGGGAAGCCGACCGACACGCGGTGGAACGACGGCAGTTGTTTGGCGATGACCTGCAGGGACTTCACGAGCGTTGTTGGGGGGCAGGGGTAGGGGGTTTCGACGCGCACGCGGTCGGCCATCATCACGCCTTTAGGGTCCAGGACGCTTGCCTTCAGCCCGGTTCCCCCAACGTCAATGGACAATGTCGTGACGTCGGCCGGCCACCTCGTTGTGGTTCCGGATGAAGAATTTGCCATTGCGTGCTCCTTGGTCGAATCGAGCTTGACTTCGTTTGAGCCTAGGGCGGTTGCTGATTCCACGCACGCTGGAGCAAGTTGCGGTAGCGATCGCTCTGTGACGGCGAGCAAGTCGCGGAGCGCACGGCCTTCGTCAGCTGTTTGCGGCGCGCGCTTCGCGTTGGGCGATCGCGTGCTCGCTGGTCCGGACGTCGTAGCGCCACATGGTGGGCAGGAACGCCGCGATGAGCGCGGCCGCGCCGGCGGCAAGGAACCCGCCACTGGCGATCGAGAATCGAAGCGACACTGCCTGCGCCATCAGGCCACTGCGAATCTGGCCCAACTGTGGTCCGGTGGTGAAGGAGAGCAATTCCAATCCAGCCATGCGACCACGCAGCTCATCTGGCACCGTCTGGTTCCACATCGACATTCGAAAGATGCCACTGATCATGTCTGCGCCACCGGCAATCGCGAGCAACCCGAGTGCCCACCAGATGTTCGAGGTTAGGCCGAAGAAGCCGATCGCGATTCCCCAGCACACCGCTGCAATAACCAGCCCCCGCCCATGACGATGAACTCGGTGAACCCAGCCACTCGTGGTTGCGGCAATCAGGCCGCCGACGGCTCCCGCCGCATACAGCCAGCCCAATGCCCACTCCGCGTCCAACTCCTCGGCGACGAAGGGAAATAGCGCGTATGGGAATGCAAGGGTCATG
>DMNR01000184.1:2359-2648 GCA_003452655.1 Actinomycetota bacterium
GCGAGGTAGAAGCCCAGCGAGATGACATAGGTCGCCGCGTCAAGTCCGTAAGCCCAAGAAGTTCCCCACGTGGCCAGGATCGTTCCACCGATGGCCGGCCCGATGATCGCACCAGCGGTCATTCGCGACATGTTGAGCGCTGCACCGGCAGGTAGTTGATCGTGCTCGAGGACGAGTGGAGTGATTGCCTCTGCACTCGGCCGTTGCAGAGCGTCTGCAGTCGCGAACATCATTGCCATGAGGTAGACCACCCACAGCTGAGGATCAGGCAGCAGGGAGTTCGCCACCA
>DMNR01000101.1:0-183 GCA_003452655.1 Actinomycetota bacterium
CACCGCCCGCCCGAAGCACGACAGGTCGCGCACCGAACGCAGGGTGCGGTCCTGCGCCTGGACACGCACCCCGCACCCCGGGCACCGCCCGATCGTCTCAGCCGTTTTGACCTTGATCACGAGCTCGTCGTCGCCCTCGGTCACCTCGAGCACGTTCATGTGATCACGCTCAGGTGAATCTCC
>DMNR01000101.1:277-6150 GCA_003452655.1 Actinomycetota bacterium
GCACGGTCCACTCGGTCGCTTCTCGGAGATCCCTCAGATGAGCGGTATCAAATTCACAAAGTACGACCTCGGGCATCTGCAGCGAGGATCGACCGTTGTGGTGACCTTGACCAGCGGTGCGAATATCCGCCTGATGGATTCATCGAACCTCAACGCATTTCGTGCTGGCCGACAACATCAATACTGGGGTGGCCTCGTTGATCAGAGCCCATACCGCATCGGTGTACCGCGTGACGGTACGTGGTACGTGACCATAGATGTCGTCGGCCTGAGGAACGGAACACGGTCAAGCGTTGCTGTAGAACCTCCCAGAGTCCCGTTGCCTCGCGCTTCCCAAGCCAGGCCGAACTCGCTCCAGGGAATTCGGCACGAACTGCCACCAAACCCTGAAATCGACCTTGACCAGACCTGGGACGTTTTCATCTCGCATGCAAGCGAAGACAAGGCTTCGGTCGCGCGGCCGTTGGCCGATGCTCTCCGCGCCGTCGGTGTCACCGTCTGGCTCGATGAGAGCGAGCTGCGGATTGGTGACAGCCTTCGACGCAAGATCGATCGGGGATTGGCCCGTAGCCGATTCGGCGTGGTCATCTTTTCGAGATCCTTCTTTGCGAGAGGTTGGCCACAGTACGAACTCGATGGGATCGTGACCCGCTCGGTCTCTGGGGAGCAGACCATCCTTCCTATATGGCATGAGATCACGAAGGATGAGGTGATGGCGCAAACACCTTCGCTTGTGGACAAGATCGCGCGCAGCACCGCGCAGTTCACCATTGCTGAGATCGCCGCCGAGATCGCCGCAGTCGTCAGACCCCCTATCGACTAGTTGCACCAGTCGCTGGATCAGTTGCTTTCGTAGGCTTCACCGCTGAACACGCAAACCACGCGACGGAGTGCCACCTCCGAGCCGACGAGACGATCCACATAAATCGGCGCACCGGTTTGCGGAAATTCCTCAGTCTCGGTGAGGTCAGCGATGGATTCGTCGCGCACAGTTCAACAGCGCCTTGTACCTCACGCGGATCTGTCTGTCTGCCCGTGGATGCTCTCGAAGTCGCGAAGTTGCACCCTGCCACCTCGCCGCCCTGTGTCGGTCCATCATCGCGATTGTCTCGTGGGGCCTCGCTGCCCGGAAGTCCGGCCACTCGCACCGACCCCTCATCCTCGCGTCCTGACGGTCGATGTCGATATCGCTCATCTCGATCGGGTGGAGCGCGGTGATCCCCAACACGTCCGCAACTGCGCGGAGCCTCGCTGCTACGGCAATACCAGAAGCGCTGCCACCTGAACAGTTCGGCGGTCTACTACTAGGGCGAGCTCCGTCGTGTTATGGCCGACGTACCGTGCTGCGGCCAGGACAGCTGCGAGTGCAGCGCAGTAGAGAGTACATCGCTCCTTGGGCTCGACTGCGGGGATCGGTGCCGAACCGGGCGAGCTTTGCCGAGCCGTGTTGGACGGCGCTGACGGTATCGATGACTTCTCGAAGTGCTTCGTAGGCAGAGTGCGAGATTGCGGACCAGGATCCGAATAGGAGATCGGAGAGGCCGGGCGGGATCTCCAGGTTGACTTGCTTCATGGCGGCGTGGACAAGCACTCCACCGTCCGGGAGAGTGGTTCGCAATTGCCATGGTCTGGTGCCGCCACCATTGCGCGAAGGTCTATGGACAGGTAGCCGAAGCGAGTGCGCCGAGTTGATCGCTCGTTGAACCTGCCCTTCGTTGTTTGCGACTTGACGCTGAACCTCCGGATTGTTGGATTCCAACTTGGCCACCACAGCGTCGTTCTTCGACATCTGTTGAAGTCCGCGCACCCAGACCGCGTAGCCGCGGGCGACCCTCGACGGAAGATCGTCCGGTTCGAGCATCCAGCAGACGCGTCCGGCCGCCTCGAGCACGCTGCGGCCAACGATCATGGTGCCAAAGTCCACGTCCGCTGTAAGGAGGTGCGCTACCGACGCAAGATGGTCGACCATTGCGGTGGCCGTGAGCGCTACTAGCGAACAGAAAGTATCCACCGGCTCGCTGCCCCACGCCGACCCGTCGCGTCGCTGGAGTTCCCGCGCGCGGGCGTGGTCCGCTTCAAGCTGGCTACCCGGACGAGGGTCCCAGACGGCCAGCGTCCTCTTGAACACACTCACGTGTTCACCAACCGCGTCAGCCGCCTCTAACTGACGCTGACGACCCAAGTCCACAAAGCTGGAGCCTATGGCGAACCGATGTTGGACGGTCGGGTTCGGATTCGGAGCCCCTTCAGAAGGACTGTCTCTGAGTGCGCGGCATCGGTGCGATTCAGCTCAGGAGTCGTGCCGGCCGGCGCTGGTGGTACGACGGGGTCGTTGTCCGCTCCCCGCCGGGTTCTCAATGTGCGCTGATTGCGCGGCCCCTGGGCGTTCAGGCTCAGCGGCCCGTGTTGTTGGCCAGGAGTGCATCGATCACTGCTGCCGAGATCACGATGCGACCGCCGAAACGCAACGCCGGGAGTTCCTTTGTCTTGACGCATTCGTAGGCGGTGGTCCGTGAGATCCCGAGTATCGCGGCGGCTTCGTCGACGCTGTACGTGCGTCGTGTCGCAGTCAGCTCTGTGTGAGTTGTCGTGGTCACTGATTGCTCGTTGCGCGAGACGCCGGCAGGTGTTGCGCTAAGCTGCGCCGGCTCGGCCTGATCAGTCGAAGGTTTCATCACGATGGTAAGTGGTCACCGAGAACCCGTGTGGGCACACTTTGCTTCGTTCGTTGCGCGAGGCGGCTGGTCGCGGCGACCACTGGTGGTGCATGTGGACAGACTTCGCGGCGTGAACCCGTGCGGAGTGGGTGGGATTGCCGTGGTGCCAGTGACGCACCAAAAGCACGATATCGATCAGATGCGCAGGGTGTGCCTGAAGGTCTGCCCTTCACTGCCCGGTTGTCAACGCGATGTCGCCGTTGATCTCCAAGCAGGGCGTGTGGTGGCCGGGTTCCGAGCCGGGGTGTCGGTGCGGGCGCGCTCACGGCGCCTCGACTGATCGGGACCGGCCGATCGAACTGGGTTGGGACCGGCAGTTCGTGTGGACCTCCGCCGATGTGAGCGGCAGCCAAAGAACTGCCCACGGGTGGCCATCAGATCGTCGTCGAGATGAACGCTCTGCGTTGTGGATCTTCGAGGTCCAACTACCTCGAGGTTGCCTAGCGGAGTTTGCAGGTGCTGTGTTACAGGCAGCGCACCCGCTTGATGCCGGCAGTCGGCCGTGAAGTCGCCTTAGCATGCGTCTCTAGATCGCTCGCTTCGAAGTTTCGAATCGGACTAATCCAACTCGCCCGCTTCGATGGTCGTCCAGCACTGAACCGTAGAACCTCGTCAAGGCATCTAGCGTTCCGGCAACGTCCTCAGACCAGTGCGGGGACACACGCCAGGGATACCCTCGGCCTCCGCTGTAGCGGCTTAGGCTCGGAGTCACGCTTCTTGTGTTTAGCCCGGTCGTCAGGTACGGGTTGAAAGCCCACCAACTTCCGTCGCTTTCGAGGAAGAGACCTGAGGCGTCGGCGTCGTAGCCATCGCCTGGGGAGTACACAATCGACCACGCGTGACGCATTGGTGGCAAAATGCCTCCGATCGAGGCATCTGCCCCATCGCGAGACCGCCATCGCTTCTTCGCCGTTGGTTTCGAAACCGCCTGCGGGGTTCGATCGACGGCGACACCGTTCTCGGCAATGCCCAGCCGTTGAAGCTCTTGGATGAATCGTAACGTGTGACTGTGGACGGCTGCGACTGCGGTGTCCATCTGGGCTTGCGCTGTTCCGGCCCCGTGCTGTTCCGCCTGCCGTCGCGCAGCGAATTCGTTGGCCGCCTCTGAGAACTCCACGCAGGTGAGGTTAGTGCTGAGGTGGTTCCGGTCAAGGCCGAGCATCGGGAAGACGTCCTTGGTGCCCTTGCCACGCTCTACCACATCGTGACGCGAAAGGTTGATGTTGGACGCAGTAGCCGGTACTAAGGCGCGTTCGGCGCGGGTTGCCTTCAATGCGTAGGCCATCTGGCTGGTCTGCCTCAAGGGGTACATTACGAGTTGACGAGGTTGCCCAGCGGAGTTTGCAGGTGCTGTGTTACAGGGGACGCACTCCCCCCCTATGCGTCCAAAGCTGACTGGGCGCACATCACGAAGGGTCAGCGCGCGATCCACCGCCCGACCGTCGAGGCTGCGACCATCCACTTCGACACCCTCGCCGGGTTGACCGGATCGAGGCCAGCCAGAAACCGTCAACGACGGAAACTCAAGAAAATCTGGGAGATCATCGGGACTTGATGCGAACCGACGAGACAGTTAGCATCCCGGCGTGGCGGTTGCCACCGTGACATTGGAGGCTCCCACGATGCTGGCCGTAGAAGTCAGAAGCCGATCCTTGTTTTCCGTTTTGTTTGCATCGTTACTCCTCTTTGGAAGCGTGACGTTGGCGCCACTGTCGAAGGTGTCAGCATTCGGCTCGAGCGTTGAAGTCACAGGAAAGACAGGCTGTACATGGCTCAACAAGAACCTCAACGCAAAGAAGGTAACCATCCGTCTCGACTCCGGCGTGTCAAAATCGGCCTCGCCTGGGTCGATCAGCGGCGTCTACTCGATGACCTTTCCGAAGGTCAACAAGGACAAGAATGGCGGAGAGTGGGCCACCGCCACTATTGAGTGCTCGCAATTCTCATTTAGCCCAGGGAAGTCTACCGTGCGTGTCTACCTCAAGCCTGACTGGCGAAACCACATCGGGAACGTCAACTTCTACTGCGACACCAAGAGTTGCTGGACTACACGGTAGTGATGAGCTGTTCGCCGCTGTCAGCACGGAACCTGTGGGCACTGTAGTCCGACGGGTCGATCATCCGAAGACTCGGTAGTTCCCGGCTGCGAGATAGGCGAATCGAGCGAAGCGTGGCCTCACTTCTCTAGTACCGTGCTAGTCAGTCAACTCGGAGGTCTACTCGACCGGATTGTCGGGGCCTCTATCTGTCCGAGGTCGCGGTCGGCGGTTCCCAGCACATCGGGTCCCCGATACCGTCAAGGGCTGGGTTTGCAGCCGTTAGGGCGCGTCTTCGGCTACTCAGCCTTCGGCCTCCTTTGATCACCGGCACTTGTCTGAAGCCCGCCGGGTCCGCCGGGTGGCGTCGATGACGTGTGTTGGGTGAGGGCGTAGTACGAGTTGACGAGGTTCGCAGCGTGCTCGGAATGCGGCGCAGAGGTTCCAAAGTGGCGTCGCCCACGAATGCGCCGGTGAGTCGACCGGCCGCAGCGTGTCACTCCCAATGGGTCTACCGTTCCGTAAGCCCTCGTCCATCCCTTGTACCGTCTGGCCATGTCGACCTGTGCCGTGTTCAGCGAGCTCGTTGCCGGGTCGTCGTGGATCCCCCCCAACTGGCGCGCAGACCCGGGGCGGGTCACACCGAATGGCAACCCGGCACTCTTCCGATCGAACGCTCACGCCAACATGGCAATCCGGGTGCTGTACCTCGAGACCTGCGGGGAGGGATCTCGCGACGTGATCCGGGAGAGGTGCCTCAGGTACAACTCCGCGGACCTACGTGGCCCACGGGCACCACATGCAATCCGTCGTCGTACTGCACGAGCAGGGCGAGCTCACTCCCGCCGTCGAGGCATGGAATCGCATCGACCAAGAGGCCGTCGACACCGCATATCGAGCGGTGATCGGCGAGCGTGAAGAGCACCACTTGGGAGTGAGCCTGGCTCTGCATGCCCGGCGCCACTTCTGCCTGATCGACACGCCGACGGTATCGGCCGACAAGCAATCTCGAGATCGACCACTGCGCCCAGCGGACAACACCGCCGCCTGGGCCCGGTCGCCCGGAGGCATTTGCCGTGGCTGCGGCAGTCCCACCATTAGCCACGCTCAGCGGGCCGGG
>DMNR01000114.1 GCA_003452655.1 Actinomycetota bacterium
CGCAATCTCCTGGGACAGCGTTGCGAAGGCTGCGATCGGCATCGTGCTTTCGCCCGCCGTCGCAATCATCATTGCGATCCTGGCGATGTTCTTGATCGGTGGAATTCAGAAGTTGTTCCACATGGGCGACGACCACGTGGTGTTCAAGGGACTGCAGTTGGTCGCGGCCGGTGCTCTGTCTTTTGGCCACGGGGCTAATGACGCTCAGAAGACGATGGGTGTGCTGGGTGCGCTGCTGCTCGGAGCGGGCTACACAACGGCCGGACCTGGCGGTTCGATCGATGTGCCTGAGTGGGTCGCGCTGTCCGCGTACGCGGCGATTGCTTTAGGGACTCTTTGGGGTGGTTGGAAGATCATCGAAACGATGGGTCTGAAGATAACCACGCTGCATGCTGCCTCGGGTGCGGCCGCGAACATTGGCGCGTCCACGGCGATCTTCGGCGCTACTGCGATGGGAATGCCGATCTCCACAACCCATGCTGCTGCGAGCTCTGTGGTCGGTGCTGGGGTTGGTTCCGGTCGTGGTGCGAACTGGAAAGTCGTCGGCAAGATGTTGATCGCGTGGGTGATCACGATTCCCGCCGCAGCACTCGTTGCGGCGGCAGTTCTGTACCTAACGAAGCTGCCGACGGTACTCGCGTGGATTACTCTCGGCGCGGTTGTCCTAGCATTCGCGGCATGGGCAATCTGGGCGATGCGCAATACGATTCACGCTAGTGACGTTGAAGCCGAACTTCTCAGCGCGGACGAGTTAGCAACCCATGTGCCAGTCCACGTCAAGCTTGAGGGCGAGGGTCCGGTGGCAGACAACACACCGAGCCCGGCGGTTCTGATTGACGACATCGAGACACTGGCGGAAGAACTGCATATCCCCATCCCGGGACACGAGCACAGCGACCACACGCCGACCAAGGACTAGTGAAGAAGTCCGAGTTCGAAGCGTGCGGCAGAGCTCGTCGCTGACCGGCTAGTCGTTTGCCGATTTTCGTCCCCCAAAGCGGTCGCAACCACCCGCTCGGGATGTGGCAACACCCGGCGTAGGCTTGCGGAACTCCCGGTGATTTACGAATTACAGTCTGCCGGGGAAATCATCAATCCGTCGAACCGGTCCGAAATTGGTTGACGATGCTGCGAGCACCAAACAGTGTCTGCTGCCGGTGTCCGGTCGCGAGATGCGAAGGAGCACGGCGTGGCACACGGGGCATTCATTTACGACGCGATTCGGACACCGAGAGGACGCGGTAAGGCGAGCGGTTCGCTGCACGGTGTCAAGCCCGTAACACTGGTTGCGGGCCTCCTGGAGGAATTGACCAATCGCAACCCCAATCTAGATCCGGCGATTATCGATGACGTGATCTTGGGTTGTGTCAGCCCCGTTGGCGATCAGGGTGGCGATATCGCTCGCACCGCGGCAATGGTGGCGGGATATCCAGACACGGTCGGCGGTATTCAGGTCAACCGATTCTGTGCGTCGGCGCTTGAGGCAGTCAACATCGCCGGACAGAAGGTGGCTTCTGGCTGGGACAACATGATCGTTGCTGGCGGCATCGAGTCAATGAGTCGCGTTCCAATGGGTAGTGACGGCGCGGCGTGGGCGATGGATCCGGAGACCGCTTATGACACCTACTTCGTTCCGCAGGGGATTAGCGCTGACCTGATTGCAACCATCGAAGGCTTCACGCGTGAAGACGTTGACGCATACGCGGTGCGTTCCCAGGAGCGTGCGGAGAATGCCTGGCAGAACGGTTACTTCAGCAAATCGGTCGTTCCAGTGCGTGACCGCAACGGTGTGATCCTGCTCGACAATGACGAACACATGCGTCCGGGCACC
Source organism: Actinomycetota bacterium (assembly GCA_003452655.1). Taxonomy (GTDB): domain Bacteria; phylum Actinomycetota; class Actinomycetes; order S36-B12; family UBA10799; genus UBA10799. The sequence goes on from DMNR01000114.1 coordinate 1,832, forward strand.
ACCGTTGAGTCCTTGGGTCAATTGGCTCCGTCCTTCGCAGGCATCGGCGACATGGGCGGATTCGACGCCGTGGCGCTCCAGAAGTACCACTGGGTTGAAAAGATCAATCACGTTCATACGGCTGGTAACTCGTCGGGAATCGTTGACGGTTCTGCGGTTGTGTTGGTTGGTAGTGAAGAAGCAGGTCAGCAACTCGGCATGACCCCGCGTGGTCGCATCGTTGCGACCGCTGTCAGCGGTGTGGACCCGACGATCATGCTGACGGGCCCGACTCCGGCCACCGAGCGCGTACTACGGACGGCTGGTCTCAGCGTCGCCGACATCGACCTGTGGGAACTCAACGAGGCGTTCGCTGCAGTTGTTCTCAAGTGGGTCAAAGACCTGGACCTGCCGATGGACAAGGTAAACGTCAACGGCGGCGCGATTGCCATGGGTCACCCCCTGGGTGCGACCGGCGCAATGATCCTCGGCACGACGTTGGACGAACTTGAACGAACGGGTGGCCGATACGGATTGATCACGCTATGCATCGGCGCCGGAATGGGCGTTGCCACCATCATCGAGCGAGTCTGAGCGCGGGACGAGGGAGATCAGACAATGACTGAAACTGCGAACCAGGATGTGCCAAACATGATTGCGTGGGAACAGAATGCCGACGGCATCGTGACGTTGACGATGGACGATCCAACACAAGGCGCGAACACCATGAACGAGGTGTTCACCACGAGTCTCACCGCGACAGTCGACCGACTGGTTGCGGAACAAGACTCGGTGACCGGCGTCATCTTGACGAGCGGAAAGAAGATGTTCTTCGCTGGCGGAGACCTCAGCATCTTCCTGCATACAACCAAGGCGGATGCACCTGTACTTGAGGCGACATCGGCGTCGATGAAGGCAGACCTGCGCAGGCTGGAGACCTTGGGCAAGCCGGTGGTTGCCGCGATCAATGGTGCCGCACTCGGCGGCGGACTTGAGCTGGCGTTGGGTTGTCACTACCGCGTCGCTCTCGATGCGCGCGGCAGCGAGATCGGCCTGCCAGAGGTCACCCTCGGTCTGCTCCCCGGCGGTGGTGGGGTTGTGCGCACGGTACGGATGTTCGGTCTGCAGAAGGCACTCATGGAGGTACTCCTCCAAGGGCAGCGGCGTAAGCCAGCGAAGGCACTCGAGATTGGCCTGGTCGACGAGTTGGTTGATACACCTGAGGCGATGATCGACTCTGCGAAAGCCTGGATAAAGGCGAACCCGGAGTCCGCCCAACCATGGGACAAGCCGGGCTACCGAATTCCCGGGGGAACTCCGTCAAGCCCGAAGTTCGCAGCGATGTTGCCGGCCTTCCCGGCGAACCTGCGCAAGCAGCTCAAGGGTGCGCCGATGCCTGCGCCAAAGGCGATCATGTCCGCGGCCGTCGAGGGCTCGCAGGTGGACTTCGAAACGGCGAACAAGATCGAGACTCAGTACTTCGTCGACTTGCTGACGGGTCAGATCGCCAAGAACATGATTCAGGCGTTCTTCTTCGATCTTCAGAAGATCACCAAGGGTGGTGCCCGACCATCAGGCTACGACCGGTTCCGAGCCACAAAGGTGGTCGTGCTTGGTGCGGGGATGATGGGTGCGGGGATTGCGTACGTTTGCGCTCGCGCGGGCATGGACGTGGTGTTGAAGGATGTCGCCATTGAATCAGCGGAGAAGGGCAAGGCGTACAGCGCAGGGATCCTCGACAAGGCTGTGTCGCGAGGTCGCATGACGGCCGAGGCGCGCGACGAGATTCTCGGTCGGATTACGGCAACCTCTGACGCCGCTGATGCCGCTGGTGCCGACCTCGTGATCGAGGCCGTGTTCGAAGATCAGGCGCTCAAGCAAAAGGTCTACGCCGAGATCGAACCCCATATCTCTGCGGATGCGCTGTTCGCATCCAACACATCGACGCTTCCTGTCACGGGGCTTTCCACCGGTGTCAGTAAGCCGCAGTCGTTCATTGGGCTGCACTTTTTCTCGCCGGTCGACAAAATGCCACTGCTGGAGATCGTCGTCGGCGAACAGACATCGGATGAGTCCATTGCCCGGGCCATCGACGTGGCGCAGCAGATCAAGAAGACGCCCATCGTGGTCAATGACAGTCGCGGATTCTTCACGAGCCGTGTGATCGGGACGTTCCTCTCAGAGGCAGCAGCAATGCTCGGAGAAGGGATCTCACCGGTTTCGATCGAACAGGCCGGACTTCAGGCGGGGTATCCGACCGGGCCGCTTGCGTTGGTCGACGAGGTCTCGCTCACGCTTTCGCGTCGCATTCGTGAGGAGGCCCGGGCGGCAGCGCTGGCTGCAGGGCAGGAGTACCCGGACCATCCGGCTTTCCCAGTCATGGACCGTATGGTCAGCGAGTTCGATCGTGGCGGACGGGCTGCGGGTGCAGGTTTCTACGATTACGAGGGCGGCAAGCGAACCGGCTTATGGCCAGGTCTGGTTGAGAACTTCGGTGGGACGAATGAGATCCCGTTCCGCGATATGCAGGAACGGATGCTGTTTGCAGAGGCATTGGAGTCGGTCAAGTGCGTCGACGAAGGTGTCCTGCGCTCGACGGCCGAAGCGAACATCGGATCGATTTTCGGTATCGGATTTCCTCCGTGGACCGGTGGTGTGCTGCAGTACATCAATGGATACGAAGGTGGTCCAGCCGGATTTGTAGCGCGGGCGAACGAATTGGCAGCCGCTTACGGAGACCGGTTCAGCCCGCCGCAGTCGCTCATTGACCTCGCGGCCGCCGGTGGTCGCTTCGAGTAAACGGCTGCCAGGAACCCCACGCAAATTGTCGATGGCATCGACCCCTGGACGGGGGCCGAGGCCATCGACAATTTCACTTTGGTCGTGGTTAGGCGTCAGCTGCCTTCTCTTCGGCCTCTGCCTCCTTGGCTGCGGCCTTGATGTCCTTGGCGACGACGTCGTCAACGGCGGATTCGACGACTCGGTTGGCCTTGTCGAGGGCCTTCTGGATCTCGACGGCACCGGGATCTGAAACCAGCGCGATGATTCCCGAGTGTCCCGGCTCGATCGCATCCTGGAGTTCGTCGGCAAGTTCGCTCTTGTGATGGAGTTGACGCAGCTTTCCTGTCGCTGCTCCAGCTGCCCCAAGCACGGCCGCGCTGCCGATCACTGATGGCGGGAAGATGACGCCGAGTACGACACCTCCGACGATGCCCCAGCCGAGTCCTCGGCGGGTGCTGTGATCTGTGGCCTTCTGGACTTCCAATTCGCCGTCAGCATTTCGCTTGACGACGATGACGCCCTCGATCTTGACGGTGCGACCATCTTCGATGGACTTCAGTAGTTCATACGCCGCCCACGCTGCATCGGTGTCATCAAAATCAGCAACTGCGAGGGTGTAAGCGCCATCGGTTACGGCTGCGGCGTCTACGGTCAGTTCGGAATCGTCGGCGGGAGTGGTGGGCTGGTCGTCGGACATGCATGACTCCTGGTAGTCGGGGGGTTTGTGGGAAGCGGTCGCGCGTCCCACTTTCACACTAGCCCTATCCCATTGCCCTCCCAACCTCAGCAATCCACTTGGGGGAGTTTCACGCCGCCGATCGTTCCCCTGGTTCGGCCTGGCGGCGGCAAAAGCCGCAACATTCGGTGAGAATGGCCAACTGAGGCGCCATTCTCACCGAATGTTGCAGGCCTGAACTGAAATCCGCGTGAGACGAAGGGTGCATCCGTGAACGCTGAGTCCCTCGCCCGGATTTACGACGGGTTTGCCGCCAGCTATGCCCGGAATCGGGATGTTTTTGACCTCGGCGAGGTTCTGCGTGCCTTCAGTTCAGGCCTGCCTGACTCCGGCGACTTGTGCGACTTGGGGTGCGGTGCGGGCGAACCAGTGAGCGCTTACTTCGCATCACGAGGATGGCGAGTCACGGGTGTTGATTTCACCGCTGGAATGCTCGAGTTGGCCGATGAGTTCGTCCCGTCTATGACCAGCGTCCTTGGCGACATGCGCGATGTCGACTTCGCGGATGAGTCATTTGATGCAGTCACGGCGGTCTACTGCTTGTTCCACATTCCGTGGCGTGATCATCAGGCCGTGTTCGACCGCGTAAGCCGTTGGTTGCGCCCCGGCGGCCAGTTCTTGTTCACCTATGC
>DMNR01000090.1:0-151 GCA_003452655.1 Actinomycetota bacterium
GACGCCCACGTCGGCAGAGACGCACACGTCGGAGCGGCGTCATTCGTCGGCTCAGGAGCGTTCATCGGCAGCGGCACAACCGTGCGCCGCGGCTGCCACATCGGCAACGGCGCCGTCATCGGTGCGGGCAGCGACATCGCTTCATGTACCC
>DMNR01000090.1:376-2625 GCA_003452655.1 Actinomycetota bacterium
ACTCAAGTCGCCAACACCATCGAGCGGCTCTCAGCAATGAACCGAGAGTAGCCACTGGGCTAACGAGAACAGGGTCAGTCCGCCTGCCCAGTCTCGGCCGGTGGACGCGATGTGGAGTGCCGCTGTCCCGCTCGGGGCTGCCTGTTAGCGCACAGATCACCGGCGCCGTTGCAAGCATGACGTTCTGGCTCATCGCTTGCGGAGACGTCTCCCATCTGCAAGCCAATTCAATGAGGACTAGGTGGCATCAGCTGAGTCGTAGCTGCTACCGGCGCTTCTTCCTCCTTTGCTTTCTTGGAGTTGGCCGCTTGGTTGGACCACCCTTGACCCCGACCGCCTTCTCTCCGGAACTGCGCAAGTGGTGGGTGGTGACCTCGTAGTAGTACTTTTCACCGGTGCCCTCGAAGTCGTTCTGGATCTGAACCCGCGTCTTGTAGACCCCCGGGGAATCGCTGGTGTAGCCAGGCATCGCCGATACAGCAGGTGGACCGACCTTGACGTCGAAGTTGAAGTCGATCGCGAAAAGGCCGAACGGATCGACCCATGGCATGACCACGGTCGTGTCCGGACGCTGGAGCCGGAGGGTCTCGCGGTCATCGTCGAGCCCGGCCGCAAGAGCGACCACATCGCGCCGCTCGCTGTCCCTAGCGCGCCAGACTCGTTTGTTGAGGACCACATCATACGCGGCGTACTCGAGCCGCCCAAGAAAGGGTTCGGCATCGGCCGAGCGAGTGAAGATCTCGCGTCGATCAGCATGTGTCGCTTCCGGTCGAAGCCGTGTGAACCAGTCGGACACCTCACCGTTCGTCCATCCGAGGTCTACCGGCCCAGTCTTTAGGAAGGCGAGCAACGGATCGACGCAACCGCCAGGACCGGATCGGAAAGCTCTCTCAAACACGCGAAAGAAGTGGTGGAGTTGACCGACAGGTCCATCCTCAGAAAGAGCGTCAGCGAGGAGGGCAACGCCATCGGCCCGATCCTCGACCGCGGAGCACAGAGCCAGGTCTGGCCACTGCTCCGGAAGCAGCACAGCGCGGGGACGGGATCGAAGCGGCGCACGGATTCCGTGAGCCGACGCGATAAGAGTCAGCTCTCCTTCCTCACTTGCGCTGACCGCGATGCAAGGGATCGGGGACCGAACAACGCGACGGCATTGATGGCGAACACTGAGAAGATCGGCAAGCTCGACGATTGCGGCTTCGAGATCAAGGCGCAGGTCATCGGGTAGGTCGATCAGATTGTCGGAGATCACCAAGGGACCAGCGTCCGTCGTAGCCTCGACTGCGAGGCGCAGAGCTGTGCTCTCATATGGCCACGCAATCCGCGTGGCAGGCACGGGACCGGATGTCGCGACTTGCTCACCTTTCACCTGACAGATTGTGACCACGATGCCGTTACTCGCACGAAACGTCAGGGGCGACACCCGTGGAGGGGCAGGGCGGCTCAACGTGATGGTGGCCAGTCTCGTGAGTCTCACGGCTACAGAACGTAGCGGCCAACACCGGGGGCGAAGCTCAATCGCCCCGCCACCTGTGACGTCCCAGTTCAGTCTTCGCCATTCATCGGGCCACGCGGCCAGCATGCAATTCCACCCGAAACGATTCATGACGCAGTCGGCGACTTTGCTGCGGGCCATCGAGAGCGATCCACTTGGTCGGGTCACGTTGACACACCTGGCGTCTGTTCCACACGTCGCCGCAACCCAATAATCTGCGGCTCACCACCTGGAAGCCTTGCGGTTGTTCCCCGACACCCAGCTCTGACGTTGCAGCCTGGCCACGGATGCTCCGAAACAGCCTGCTTGGCCGTGACCCAGGCGCACCCACCTACGCACCGCTCAGCTCACTCTCGTCGACATCCACACCGATGCTGCGTGGCCGGAGGCACTGCCAGGGGGATGGCTCGAAATCACTGCAAGGCGATCAAGGAAGGCGTTGGCAGCGCCGCGTTGATCCCAGTCCGTGACTGAAGCTGCGGATTGAACCATCAGCTCCCACGCTGCTGGAATTCGATTCGTGAGGAGGGCGATCACTTGGTGATGGTGGCCGTGCAGGGTGGCGGCGATCCGTGGTGGCAGTGCCGCTTGTCGTTGGGTCCACCATTGGATGACTCGTTGGTGGATGCGATCATCCGTACGGGTGAGGATTCGTTGCCCGGCGTTCTGGTTCCACTGCTGCTCGATCGCGGTGGCGGACAGCTGGCCTTCCGGCGCGCGGCCGACCGCAGCGGCGAACGCGTCTCGTGGGCTG
>DMNR01000161.1 GCA_003452655.1 Actinomycetota bacterium
ACCTTCGTCCAGCTTCGCTGCAGCCTATCGAGCGCAGTGCCAGCAAGCCGCAGGCACCCGCATACCCTCGGCCGCAGTAGGTGATGACTCGATCGGTTGGCTTGATGCCTGCTGTCGAATAGAGCCGGCGCAGCACGTCGGGCGAAGCGAACTTGAACGATCTTCCGCTGGCGAGCAAGCTCTCGCGCTCGGCAGCGGTGGCCGTTGCAAGCACAGGATCGATGTTGGCCAGATAGGGGACGTTGCGCGCACCGGGAATGTGCCCAGGACGCAGACCCCAGAGGTGGCGATCACCTCCGCCTTCAAAGAGTTCGGCATTGAGGCAGTCGACCAAGACCTCCGACTCGTCTGATAGTGCGGCGAGCACATCGGCCTTGGTGGCCAGCCAGCCGGGCCGTGGGCGAGCTGTGAATCGTTCGGGGCTCGGCTCGTGTACGTCGATCGAGATCGGCTTGGCCGATGCCACCCACTCTCGGAACCCACCGTCCAGCACCCGCACGTGGGCGTGTCCGTAGTAAGACAGCGCCCACCACAGTCTCGCCGACCCGAGCGGCACTCCCATGTTGTCGTAGGCCACCACCAGCGTGTTGTCCCCGACACCCAAGCGGCTCATTGCTTCAGCAAACAAGTCCGGGGGAGCCAGCATGTCCGGGACGGCATGTGCCGGATCTGACAGATCCGCGACCATGCCCGCGAAAACGGCACCGGGAATGTGGCCGGCGCTGTATCCGTCTGGATCATCAAGGCTGATTCCCTTGCCGTTCTCGTACCGGGACTTCCAGCGGACGTCGATGATCCGAATGCCGGGATCGTCCAGGTGTTCGGCGAGCCAGTCGACACTCACGAGAGGGGATGAGGGATTCGACACTTCGGGTCCTCCGGTGGGGGCAGATGGTGATTTCTAAAGTAGAAGTGAGAGAACGAGCGGCCTTATTCCGACGCGCCCCTCGCCTGCCGGGTTGGGCGTTTGGTGACCGAGGCGTGCTATGGCCATGATTTTTTTGCCCTAGCCTGAGCCGGAGCCGGAGCTGCAGCATTTCTTATATTTTTTCCCACTGCCACACGGGCATGGGACGTTTCGGCCAAACTTGGCAGACTGCGCTGGCTGAGGAGGGTTTAACGCCTTCTCCAAATCCGAAATATCTTCAGTGTCCTCAAAGCCAATGATGTACTGCCATCCATGCTGCTCACAAACGTGAGCGACGTACCGACCTCGCTCTTCGGTTTTTACGCGAACGATGATTGGATTTTTTTCGGTTCCGAGCTTTGCCATTAGTTACCTGCTTTCAAGACGCCCAACATCGGATTTCAGGGAGTGCTGTCAACGGCAGCGCTGCTGACAGCACTCTTCCTGGCATGTAGGGTTAGGCATCGCCTCATGCCACGTGCGCAAGTGGAACCAGGATCTCGACCGAATCGTACGGGACGAGGACGGTACCTTCGTCTGTTCTTTCGATGAGTCCGATCTCCTCGAGGCGCGCTACGTCAGAGTGCACATTCGAGTAGTTTCGTTCTGCAGCCTTGGCCAAAGCGTAGACACTGCAGGGGCCAACTCGGTGCAGTGTGTCGAGAAGATGATGGCCTTCATCTTGGGCTCCAGTCTCGAATTGCATTATGGCAACACACGGGGGAACGTCCAGCGCGCCATGTTCTGTGATGCCCGATTTGCAAGCTCAGGCGACGGGCGCGGCTCGATGCGGCCGGTCGCCTTGGGCGTAGGGATGAGCGTATAGCCAAGAGGGTAGCCACTGGTGACCGGAAAGGCAAGGAGCCCACCGGGCTAGCACCCCGCCGTAAGCGTGCGAGGCGATGAGGCCGCAGGACAAGGACGACTGGCAACCGAACCGCCACGCCAGCTGCAGCATCCACTTGCTGATGGCACGAGTCTCACCGATGTGCCTGTCATGCCGCGACCGCCATACCGCGCACAGCGTCCAGGATTTGCATTAGCTCGTCCACCTGTGCGGAGCTGAACAGCTCATCCGGCCCGCGCGGCGTCAGGTCGGTGAAGGGGGATTCGTACAACATTGCAGCTTCCATCACGCCGTGCTCGGTAAGGTGGTCCACGATCAAGTTCACGAACTCAATCTGGTTTGCGGCGAGCGCTTTCCCTGCTAGAAACCCGGCCAGAGCCTCCTTCGCCGCCTGGCGGTCGAGACCGACCAGCGAGCGGACAAGGAGACCCAGCCCGTGCGCCTCCTCGGCGGCGCGCTGGATGTCCTCCGCGCCGCCAACGCCGCTCTCGGCAAGCATGCGTTGAAGCTCAGCGAGATCGGCAGCGGTCAACGGCCTGTTCATCCTCAACTTGTGAATTGCAATGTGGTCCTGGTGCGCGCGCAGGAACGCCTGCGCCTTGGCGCGGAACTTCGCGTAGTCCGTGCCCTGGCCAAAGCCCGGCAGCTCGACCGTCGTCTCGTCACCCATCTCGTCCTCGAAGTCGGTGTAGATGGGCTTCCGCTTCTGCTTCTCGATGAGCTTGATCAGATCACGCAGGCGTCGACGCATCCCCTCGAGCATCGGGATGGTCGCGTCCTTCCACCAATCGTCGGTCTGCAGATCCTGGATGAGCGCCATCTGCTCCCGCACCATCGGGATCGCCGACTTCTCTTCCAGCAGTTCGGCAAGCTCCTTGACCCGATCGCGCAGGCGAGCGAAGCCCGGCTCCGACCGCAGCATCGCGAGCTGGAGGTTCAGTACCAGCAGGTCGAACCGCTTCGCCTCCTCGTTCTCCGGATCGAGTTCCGACGGTAGACCCGCGATCTGGTGCGACAGCGCCGAGAGCGCTTCCGGCGACAAGACAGCCCATGCCTCGGGTTTGGCGTACTTCTCGACGATGCGCCGCCGTGGCCGCACGACAAAGTTGTCGAGGTTCATCGCCGCCGTCTCGCGCTGCAGCAACTCGGCGAGCGAGCGGCGGACCTCGTCGTTCGTCCGCGGGTCGCCGTAGGCCGCAGCGGCCTCCTTGACAACTTGGCCGCCTTTCTCGCCAGTGCTCCGATGATCCAGTTCACCGATCATCTCCAGCCGGGCATTGAACAACCGCTTGCCGAGCGATTCACCCAACGCGCCCTCGGTGGCGGNNGTCTTCGAGCGCACCAGCTTGAAGAACACCAGGTTCACGACTTCCGGGATGTCGATCCCCGTGTCCAGCATGTCCACCGAGATGGCGATGTGCGGCGCCTTGTCCCTGGCCGAGAAGTTGTCAATCAGGCTCTGCGCGTACTCGGTCTTGAACGTGATGAGGCGCGCGAACTCGCCCTTGTAGTGCGGGTAGTTGGCATTGAAGCGCTCGGCGATGAACTCGGCGTGGTGCTGGTTCTTGGCGAACACGATGGTCTTGCCGAGCCGGTCGCCCCCGACCACCTTCAGGCCGCGCGTCATGAGGTGCTCCAGGACCTTGTCCACCGTGTCCTTGTTGAACAGCCACTTGTTGACCGCCTCGGCCTCCACGCGGTTGGGGACGTTGCCGTCGTCGTCCCACTCCAGCGCGTCCCACTGATCCTTGTCCTCTTCGGACAGCTCGTCGTACTTGATCCCCTCGCGCTGGAACTTCAGCGGCACCGACACGGCCTTCGGCGGCACGAGGAAGCCGTCGCGCACCGCCTCGTCGAGACCGTAGGCGTCGGTCGGCACGCCGTTTTCCAGATCGAACAGGCTGTAGGTGTTGCGGTCCACCTCGTCCTTGGGCGTGGCCGTGAGCCCGACGAGCAGCGAATCGAAGTAGTCGAAGATGGCGCGGTACTTCTGGAAGACCGA
>DMNR01000185.1:0-407 GCA_003452655.1 Actinomycetota bacterium
GGGTTTGAGCACGAAAGACGCCCAAGTACACAGTCTCGGCCTCACCCTCGTCACCACCAACGTGGAATGCCGCCCCGCCAACTCCAAGTTTTGAGGTCATCGCCAGCGCAACAGCCGATTCGAAGTCGGTCGTTCCCTGCGCGGCCATGACCCCACCCACGTTGTCGGCGCCCGTGCGGATCAGGGTCTCGACAGCGCAGGAGACGTAATCAATCGGAAGTTCACAATGACCGTCAACGCGAACAATGATCGGGTTAGCCGCGACTGCCAATGCGGCGTTCAAAGCGGCTGGCGTTCGTCCCGAAGGGTTAGCAACGGTTCGTACGCGGGGGTCTGCTGCAACCAACTGCGCGGCGACCAAATCGGTATCGTCAGTGGACGGACCAAGGGCCAGAATCACCTCGATC
>DMNR01000185.1:610-7660 GCA_003452655.1 Actinomycetota bacterium
TGTGCCCTTCGATTCTTGATCTCGGCGTGCCGCGCACCGGCTTTGCCGAAACTGCGACTTAGCATCACCTATAGCGTTAAATGCCTTCCCCGGCGCCCCACCATCTGCGCGGGACACTTGTGCGGGACACCGCAGATCCGTGAACGTGATGTTCTTGTAAACCTGGAACGCCAGGCTCATCGGGAGCGTCGCACCTAATCGAGACCACTGACTGAGAGGCATCCGCATGGCACCGGCGAGCAGCATGCGCCAACGACACCCGATGCGGGTATTCGGCATTGTGGTCGCTGCAGGTGTGCTCGTCGCCAGCGGAATTGGCTACGCAACCGCCAATGAAGTCACAGATCAAGTCAAACGAACCGAAGTCTTCGGCCTAGTGAAGGACCGCCCCGAGAATGACGGCGGTACCAACATTCTGCTGGTCGGTTCGGATGACCGCACAGGGCTTTCCAAGGCCGAGCGTAAGAAGCTGCACGTCGGTCAGTCCGAGTACGGCAGCCACACAGACTCCATGATGATTGCGCACTTGGCCGACGACGGATCGGTCGGAATCGTGAGCATCCCCCGCGACTCGTACGTCGAGATTCCTGCCTTCACCACGGCATCAGGCAAGACGATCCCGTCGACGAAGCAGAAAATCAACGCTGCCTTCAGCATCGGTGGACCGAGTCTCGCGGTTGAGACGGTCGAACGTTCTACCGGCGTACACATCGATCACTACGCGGAGATCAACTTCCAGGGTTTTGTCACCATGGTCGATGGCCTCGGCGGCGTGCCGATGTGCCTCAAGACCCCGATCAAGGACGAGAAGGCCGGGCTTGACCTTCCGGCCGGCAATCAGACGCTCACTGGCGCAGAGGGTCTTGGATTCGTCCGTGCTCGCTACTTCGACCCGAGTGCCGACCTCGGTCGGATGAAACGCCAGCAGACGTTTGTCGGCGCCATGTTCAAACAGGCCATGAGCCCTTCGACGATCTTGAACCCGGCCCGAATGGTGGCGTTCCTTAATTCAGCGGCTGGAGCGGTGACGGTCGACGAGAATTTCAGCAAGCGCGAAATGTGGAACCTGGCGGCCAAGATGCGTTCGGTCAACCCGGCGAACGTGACGTTCCAGACGATCCCTCTCGGAGAAGAAACGTCCGCGCCCGGCGTCGGCTCGGTCGTCGTTTGGGATCAGGCGAAGTCCACCGAACTGTTCAACCGACTCAAGACCGGTGAACCCCTCGTCGAGAAGGCCCCTGAGGCAAGCGGGCCGACTGTCGAGGTCGCGCCATCATCGATCAGCGTTCGGGTTCTGAACGGATCTACCGTGTCCGGACAGGGCACAAAAGCAATCAAAGATTTCAAAGCCGCCGGATACAGCGTCTTTGGGGTCGCCACGAACGCCCCGAAGCGGACCGGCGATGAGACTGTTATCGAGTACGACCCGCGTTATGACAACTCGCTGAAGACGTTGCAGGCAGCACTGCCCGGCGCAACGGTCAAGCCCGTCAAGAACCTCGGACGGACGTTCCGAATCATCGTGGGCAGCAGCTACGACGGAGTAAAGGAAGTCAAGGTGTCCGGGCCAGCCGCCGAGCAGGCAGCTGCTGGGACTAAGCCAAAGACCGCGGCCGACGATCCCTGCGCGTAGATCCGTTGATGGTCGTCGTGAATTTCGACCGACGCCCACTCACTGTCCGCGTAGGCGTGCACCCTTCGCTTTGGCACTGGCCTGCAACTCAAGCTGAAACTCGAGCATGCGCTTGCGCAAGGCATCATCCGAGGCGCCAAGAATCCGTACCGCCAACAGTCCCGCGTTTCGCGCGTTGTCGACTGCCACAGCTGCAACAGGAACGCCTGCGGGCATCTGAACGATTGACAGCAGTGAATCCAGGCCATCGAGGTGCTTGAGTGCAACTGGAACACCGATCACCGGCAGCGGCGTCACTGACGCCAACATTCCCGGCAAGTGCGCCGCGCCCCCGGCGCCTGCGATTATGACTCGCAGTCCACGATCCGCAGCGTTTTTGCCGTAGGCGATCATCTCTTCTGGCATCCGATGAGCCGACACCACGTCTGCCTCGAACGGAACATCAAACTCGGCGAGAACCTCCGTTGCTGCCTTCATGGTCGGCCAGTCGGAATCCGAACCCATGACGACACCAACCACGGGGTCGGCCACGTTCTCACTCATCGATGACTCCTGCCAGATAGTCGGCGGCGTGGTGCGCCCGTTCACGAAGCGACACGAGATCATCACCGGTCACGGTGACATGTCCCAGTTTGCGCCCGCGGCGGGGTGTCTTGCCATACAAGTGGACTTTCAGATGCGGATCGCGCGCCATGATGTGCCGATATGCCGAATACAAGTGGTCCTGGTCAGTCCCGATGACATTGACCATTACGGAATACGGGGCACGCGCCGCCGGGCTCCCTAGCGGCAGATCCAATACCGCGCGCAGATGATTCTCAAACTGCGAGGTGACCGCTCCGTCGATGGACCAGTGCCCGGAGTTGTGCGGGCGCATCGCCAGTTCGTTGATGAGCAGTCCGTCGGCGGTTTCGAAGAGTTCAACGGCGAGCATCCCGGTAACGCCGACAACCTCCGCCACGCGCAAAGCGATGCTCTGAGCGGAGATCGCCAGATCGGAGTCCAGGTCCGGCGCTGGGGCAATAACTTCGCGACAAATGCCATCGGTCTGCACAGTCTCGACCACTGGGTAGGCCACCGCCTGACCATGCGGGGAACGGGCAATCTGAGCTGCGAGTTCGCGGCGAAAGTCGACGCGTTCTTCCAGCAACCAGGCTGCCGGCGCCGTCAACGGATTCTGTTCGATGATTTCGACTGCGGCTTCCACGGAGTCCGCCACCCAAACTCCTCGACCGTCGTAGCCGCCGCGTGAAGTCTTGAGCATGAGTGGCCACCCGACCCGCTCTCCGAATTCTTCAAGCTGAGCGCGAACTTCAAGAGCCTGCGCATCTGCGTCGATGACCGCCCAACCCGGGCACGGCAAACCAGCATCAGTCAGCGCCCGGCGCATCGCTACCTTGTCCTGGGCATGGATCAGAGCATCAGGGCCGGGACGTACTGCCACACCGCTGGCCTGCAGCTCGCGCAGGATCGACGGGGGCACGTGTTCATGATCAAACGTGATGACATCAACGCCATCGGCGAATGCGAAGACTGCTCGTGCGTCGTCGTGGTTACCGACGCGAACGTCGTTGATCACCAGAGCGGCACTGTCCTTGGGTGCGGCAGCAAGAACGCGCAGATTGATCCCCAAGCCAATTGCGGCCTGCTGCGCCATCCTGGCGAGCTGACCGCCTCCGATGACGCCCACCGTTGGAAAATCATCGACAGGTGACGTCGAACTCACGCAGAGACCCCGGATTCGGTGACGTGGATTCCGTACGTCGCGGTGTACGACTCCCCTGGCTTGGCCGTCTTGATCGGGAAGTGCCCAGCTAGCGGATCTGTCGGTGCCGTCATCGGTTCAATTGCCACGAGGGGCTGATCCGGGGGTGCGAACAAGACCGCGTACGAATAGCCCTCGTCGTAGGACAACGTGATCCGGTGCTTGCCGCCCTCAATCCAAGCCTTGGTACCAACCGGAACTTCGTCGAAGAGATCATCGAATGTCAACCCACCGTCATCGGGATTCCCCAGCACATCAACCTCTACTGGCACGCGGTCTACCTCGCCCGTTGGAACGCAGCGATCATCGAGGACCAAATGGTGGGTGAACGGCTTGCAAACGGTCCAGTCCTGCCGGTCTCCACCTGGTGGTGCGAAGTAGGGGTGCCAGCCGAAAGCGATGGGGACCTCCGCGTCCGATGTCGGACGCACTGACGTCGAGATCCGGACTGTCGAATCGAGTAGCTGCACCGACACCGTCAGGACATGCGCGAATGGGAACGCGGGGAATTCGGGGCGCGAGTTGTCGAATTCCAACTCCGCGACCAACCACGCGCCTACCTGATCGTTCGCGACGCCAGCGTCGTATCCAACTGCCTCGCAACGCGTCACCTTCCAGTCCGGGCAACCCGCCAGCAGTCCATGGATCGGAAGTCCGTTTGCGTCCGGATGCACGCCAGGGGTGCCGTCTGTGACGAGCGTGACGTCACCGAACTGCTTGTGCTCAAGGCGGTTCGCCCATGGCGCGAGCAACGGGATCCCAAAAGTCTTCCCGGACTCTCGGTAGGCCCTAAGACCGGTGCGCATCCCGAGGAGTTCCACCCCGTTGTCAGTCAGCGACGACCCGACCATCCCGGCCTGCGGGACGAAGGTCACCGAGATCCCGGTTGGTGACGTCAACGCGTATGCGGTGAGGTCCGGGAAGTCGGGATGCGGGCTCTGGGTAACTGCATAACTGGTCGCCATGTGCCTATCTTTGCGGCAAACCGAGGTCACGGGAAATCAACATCCGCTGAACTTCGGAAGTACCTTCACCGATTTCCAGGATCTTGGCGTCGCGATAGAACCTGCCGACGGGGAATTCGATCGTGAAACCGTAGCCGCCGTGCACCTGCGTCGCCGCCCGCGAGTTGTCCATCGCGGCGTTGGAGGAGTGGAGTTTCGCGATGGCCGCTTGGCGCTTGAAGGGCTCACCAGCAGCCATCCGGGACGCTGCATCACGCCATGCCAAACGAGACGTGTACGCGCGGACCTCCATGTCGGCGATCATGAACGACACTGCCTGGTGTGCGCCGATCGGGCGACCGAACGCCTCGCGTTCGCTGGCGTACTTCACGGATTCGTCGACACATCCTTGGGCCAGCCCGGTTGCGAGCGCGGCGATGGCAATCCGGCCCTCATCCAGGATTCGCAGGAACTGCGCGTAGCCACGGCCGCGTTCTCCCACCAGGTTCGCCTCGGGGACCCGGACGTCAACGAACGAGAGTTCGTGGGTGTCCGAAGCGTTCCAACCGACTTTGTCGTATTCCTTCGAGACAGTGAATCCTGGCGTACCGGCCGGAACCAGAATCGCCGAGATTTCCTTGCTGCCATCGGGGTTCTCCCCGGTTACCGCTGTGACTGTGACCAGGCCGGTGATCGGCGTTCCCGAGTTCGTGATGAACGACTTTGACCCGTTGATGACCCATTCGCCGTTGACGAGTTCCGCTTTGGTGCGAGTGCTTCCAGCATCCGATCCCGCGCCAGCTTCGGTAAGACCGAAGGCGCCGAGCATCTTGCCCGCAGTTAACTTCGGGAGCCACTCTCGTTTCAGTTCCTCGCTGCCGAACCGATAGATCGGCATCGCACCGAGCGAGACGCCTGCCTCCAACGTGATCGCCACCGACGAGTCGACCCGCGCAAGCTCCTCGAGAGCCACGCACAGGGCGGTGAAGTCGCCACCCATTCCGCCGTACTCTTCAGGGAATGGGAGGCCGAATAGACCCAGGTCGGCCATCGACTCGACGATCGGAAGCGGGAATTCTCCCCGTGCGTAATAGTCCCCAATGACGGGGGCAACCTCATCGCGGGCGAACTGCTCAACGGTCTTTCGCAGCGCCTCATGCTCGGCTGAAAGCTTCAGGTCCACTTCTCTCCCTCACTAACGGCGGAACCGCCGAAATTCTTCACCCAATGGGACTAATCTGGGCACAAGGAGTGAGTACGTGATCACCGATGTAAGGGACATGGTGATCAGACTCACCTGACGATGACGCTAATCCTCGCACGAGGTGGGTAACCTAAAAACATGACCCAAACTTCTGTTCCGCCACAGCCCCGCGGTCGAATCGCAACCACGGTGGCTGTCTTGCGGGTCAAGTTTGAGAAAATCATCTCCGAGGCCGCCAAGTTCGGCGTAGTCGGATTGATGGCGCTGGTCATCGACGTTGGCCTCTTCAACCTCCTACTCGTTGCTGACAGCAGCATGTTCGCCTCGAAGCCGCTAACGGCCAAAGTCATCTCAGTGACCGCGGCGACAACTTTCGCTTACTTCGGTAACCGCTTCTGGACTTTCCGCGACCGCGGGCGCACGTCATACCGGCGCGAGTACGTGCTCTTCTTCGTCCTGAACATCATCGGTATGGGCATCGCGCTTGGCTGCCTGTGGTTTACGCACTACGCGCTTGGATTCGACAGCATCGTCGCCGACAACATCAGCGCAAACGTCATCGGCTTGGCGCTCGGAACGATCTTCCGCTTCTGGTCCTACCGCAAGTGGGTCTTCCCAGAGGAGACCGACGTCAGCGACAAAGAACTCGTGCAGCTCTCCGAGATCTGATCTATCCGCTCCATCAGCGGCTTTCCTTCCAGGATTGTGGCGGTCTGACGTCGCTACAGGGCTGGAGACCGGCACAATCCTGCGTGGGGAGCGGTTAAACCGGGGTGACTCCATGACGTCGGCGGGAGAAATCGCGATTCTTCGTGGCGGCGGCAGCGATTCGTAGGATCAATTCGCGGCGCAGGTCCTCAGGCTCGATGATCGCGTCGATGACCAGTTCACTCGCCAGGCGGACAACGTCAATGTCCTCTTCGTACTCTTCCCGCTTCGCTGCGACAAACGCGTCGCGTTCCGCTTCATCTGCGATGGCTGCGATCTTGTTTGCGTAGACCGCGTTGATTGCGGCCTCGGCTCCCATGACGGCGATCTTTGCGCTCGGCAGCGCAATCGTTGCGTCAGGCGCAAACCCAGGCCCGGCCATCGCGTAAAGCCCGGCACCGTACGCCTTACGAACCACCACGCAGAACTTTGGAACCGTCGCTTCACTTACGGCGGTGATCATCTTGGCGCCGTGCCGAATAATTCCCTGCTTCTCAACGGCCGTGCCAACCATGAAGCCTGGAACGTCCGAGAGGAAGACCAGCGGGACATTAAATGCATCGCAGAGTTGGATAAAACGGGTCGCCTTGTCGGCAGAGTCGACGAAGAGCACGCCACCCTTGAACATCGGATTGTTGGCGACCAGTCCAACCACTTTCCCATCCAAGCGACCGAACCCAACCACGAGTTCACGCGCCCACCCCTTGTGGATTTCAAAGAAGGACCCGCTGTCAACAAGGCCACGAATGTAACGGCGCATGTCGAATGCCTGTCGTTCACTTTCGGGAACGAGTGC
>DMNR01000185.1:7765-9637 GCA_003452655.1 Actinomycetota bacterium
CGCCAGTTTTGCGGGAGGTAGGACAGGTACTGCTTCACGGTCGCCAGGGCGTCTTCCTCGGTCTTGACCAACACATGTCCGACACCACTTTCGCTTGTGTGGACCTTCGCGCCGCCCATGGCTTCGAGAGTCGTCTTCTCACCCGTGACCATCTCGACCATTCGATCGGAGCCGAGATACATGGACGCATTGCCTTCCACCATCACAACGATGTCGCAGAACGCCGGAATGTATGCACCACCGGCTGCGCTCGGACCAAACAGCGCACACACCTGAGGTATTGATCCAGACGCGCGAACCTGGTTCCAGAAGATCTTGCCTGCCCCACGACGCCCAGGAAATAGGTCGACCTGGTCAGTAATGCGGGCCCCAGCGGAGTCAACCAACCACACCATCGGAATGGAGAGCTCGTATGCCCGCTCGATGATCCGGATGATCTTCTCGACGGTCCGTGCGCCCCACGAGCCAGCCTTGACCGTTGAGTCATTTGCCATCAGTGCGACCGGGCGCCCGGAGATCATCGCCGTGCCTGTCACCACCCCGTCGCTGGGCAGATCGCCAGCCATGACGTTTGCGAGCTGGCCGTCCTCAACAAAAGTGTCGGCATCAACCAAGGAAGCGATTCGATCGCGCGCAAAAAGTTTGCCTCGCGCAGCGTTCGCCTCGTGATACTTCGGTGCGCCGCCGGTGTTTACCTGCTTGCGCAATTCGCTAACGGGAGGGTGGTTCGGCATCGTTAGACCCCTTGTTAAACGCGTCGTTGCGGTGGATTCAAATCTCGGCGAAGCCTACGCACCGATGTCGCGCCCGGGGTAACCGCGGGCAGTTACTTGACCTTCGCAGGCGCCAGGGACCAGGCCCGAAGGAGACCGAAGCCTCGCGCCGGACGCGGCCGAACGCCCTTGAAGGTGAACTCGTCGAGGTGCTCGAGCTCATCGAGCGTGGCCGAATCGACGTACGTCGAACCGGGCTTCGCCATCGCGGTGAGTCTGCTTGCACGGTTCACCGTGGTGCCGAACACATCGCCCATGCGCAGCAGAACCGGCCCAGTTGCGAGCCCGATGCGCATCTGCGGCACATCGTGATTGCCGCGATGAGCCTCGTGTAGTGCCAGTGCAATCGCAGCGATCGTGCGGGGCGACTCGTGCACAAAGAGGACCTCATCGCCAAGGGTCTTGATCAGCCGGGCACCCTCGGAGGCGACGACATCAGCACTGACACTCTCGAATGACTGCACGAGGATCGCGAGGTCTTCCTCCGGAATCTGACGCGAGAGCCGAGTGAATCCAGCAAGGTCAGCGAAGCCCACGGTCATAGAGTCAGTCCGTGCTTCTGGGCCAATTTCAGCGATGGCAGCGGCACGTGCTGCGTTGTTTGCCATCTGACGACGCCAGGAATACACCATGAGTTCCTCGAGCACCGGCTTGTAGGCGCGGGAGTCAGTCAACAGTGCGCCGATGTCCTCGGCCTCAAGTACGCCGTGTTGACCCATAACACCGCGCTCGACCAGTGATCGGGCGATGATGTTGCCCTGCCATTCAGCGAGACGGGACGTGTGTTGCCCGATCGCTCTGACCATCTCGATCGATTCCTCATATGAGATGTATCCGGCATTCACCAGGCCTAACAGGGAACGCAGCGCCTCAACATCTGCCATGGCGAATTGCGGTTCGCCGCCGACGTCGGCGAACCCCATCGCGCGCCACAACGCACGGGTGACTTCTTCAGAAACGCCAGCGAGTTCGGCGACTTGCTGGCTGGTGAGCTCTGCGGGAGAGCCGAGAACGTGAGTGATGAAGTCATCCAAGGAGCCTGAAGGCTTCAATGGCCCGGCGACCACCGGAGCTGCCGGGAGTTCGCGCCGCGCAGGTA
>DMNR01000185.1:9850-11259 GCA_003452655.1 Actinomycetota bacterium
CGTCTTCTTCGCCACGGCTTTCTTGGCAAGAGCCTTCACCACAGCCTCCGTAGGAGAAGGGGGCTGCGAATCTGGTTGGTTGTCTATGCCGTCACTCATGAGGCGGCGCGAAGCTCGCCAGTGGAGCCAGGCTGGTTGTAGCTGCGGATGTGACGATCCCACGCTTGGTTGCGCAGCACCAAGATTTCCTGACTGAGCTGTTTGACATCAGCCACGTCGAGCATGAACGCCGGAAGCGGCGCGAAACTCGTTTGCACCCGCAAGACCCCCACCCCAAACAACCGTTGAATCGGCCCAGATACGTAAGTGATCTCCACGATACTCAGTAAAGGGATGTCCCAACCAGCTTTTCGCAGTCGATATCTGATTCGGATTCGCTGATCGGTGACTTCCAAGCGCGCATTCGCCCATCCGGCGAACCGACGCCCCACGCTAAACACCACCAACATGCCCAGCACAACAGCAACTGTCCACTTCGAGGCAGACACCCACAGCGTTTTCGGCGGCAACCACACCTCGATAACCGCCCACAGCGCACCGGCCAACCCAACCACCACGGCGAGCCGTACGGCGATCCCCACCAGACCAAGCTCGTGACGGCGCACCTCTGCGACGAGTTGCTCGTTGGCAACCGCGCTCGCTTTGGACGACCTCACGCGCCAATCGTGTCAGAACCGCGGGCATCGGTTTGGCATGAACATCACAATCGCCTGCTATTCACAGATTGTGACCGCGGTTCGACATCTCACTGGCGCAGGTGGGTCACGTCTCCCGCGGACA
Source organism: Actinomycetota bacterium (assembly GCA_003452655.1). Lineage (GTDB taxonomy): Bacteria > Actinomycetota > Actinomycetes > S36-B12 > UBA10799 > UBA10799. The sequence goes on from DMNR01000185.1 coordinate 10,631, forward strand.
CCGTTCGCCTGCCGAACGGCCCATCGACGATCAACCTGCCCTCCCAGTCGACGTCGACAGCCTCGCCGACGAGCGGCTCGGCACCGCCGAGATCAACCCGAACTCGGCGGCCAACTGTCAGGCTCTGCGCAAGGTAGGCCTGCCGGATTCCCGACGCTTCCGCGTCGCCACCGCTCACCCTCAGGCGATCCCACATCGACATCCACTGCCGCAGGCAGGCCGCCAACAGTGCCGATCTGTTGCAATCAACGCCCTCGATCGCCAGCGACGTCGCGGCCGGTATCGGCAATTCGGGCTGGGTGTGTGACACGTTGATACCGACCCCGACAACGACGGCGTCGCCTCGCCGCTCCGCCAGAATCCCCGCCAATTTCCGAGGCCCGGGCGAGCCGTCGTGAGCCTGGGCATCGATCACCACGTCGTTTGGCCACTTCAGTTCACTCGCGACTCCGAAGGCACTGGTGGCTTGGCGGATCGAAAGGCCCGCAATTAGCGGAATCCACCCCAAGCAAGCAGTGGGCCAGGACGGCTCCGGGCGAAGCACCACCGAAAACAGCAGGCCACGACCGGCCGGAGTTTCCCATGATCGGCTCAACCGCCCCCTTCCCGCGGTCTGACGATCTGCTACA
>DMNR01000355.1 GCA_003452655.1 Actinomycetota bacterium
TTAGGGCCGACGAGGGGACTTGAACCCCTAACCGCCCGATTACAAGTCGGGTGCGCTACCAGTTGCGCCACGTCGGCAGGTTGCACAGATTACGCAATCGCGGGGGTCACCCGCAGCATGGCCCACCCGCTGGGGCGGATCGATGCGAGTGCGTGCGAGCCCGCTAAGCCAACAGGCGACGTTCGAGCGCGGCCAGTTCCCCGCTGCTCAGCTTGAGACCCTTGACGAAGTAGGCCTCGATATCTCCATAGGTACTCGTCATCAGATCGATCGCGGTCTGCAGATAGTCAGGTTCGACATCGACCAGATCACGCAGTGCGTCGCCATCTCCACCGGCAGAGGCGAAGAGTTCGACAAGCGGTGCAAACTCCGCCGAAGTTCGCGGGGAACTCTCCAAATAGTGTGAGATCACATCATCGCTATCGACGCCGACAAGCAATTGCAGCATCGCAGCACCCCAGCCAGTTCTGTCCTTGCCTGCCGTGCAGTGGAACGCAACCGCACCACCGCTGTTAGCGATGCCCACCGCAAATTCACGGTACGCGGTATTCGCGGAGTTGAGTCGAATGAAGTCGCGGTACGCCTCGTGCATGAGTTCGCGCGCCTTGCCGCCGCCGATGAGGGCGTTGACGGCATCAACTGAGGGCGGGTTGCCCTTCCCAGAGCTGAGGGCAGCAAGTGCTGTCGCGCCACTGGTTGGAGCATCAGCAAGTACGTCGGCAACTATCAGGCGGATCTGTGCCGGAAGTGTGTCAGGTTTCGGCGTTCGCTCTGCGCGTGTGCGCAGGTCATAGACGTCGGTGACCCCCAGCGAAGTCAGCGCTTGCTCGGCATCACTGGGAAGGTTCGCAAGTTGGCCAGTTCGAAAGAGGCTCCCGGCTCGCATCCGTTGACCGGACTTTGTGCGTAGCCCACCTGCGTCGCGAAAGTTGGGTGCGGCGGAACGAAGCGCGCTGCGTTCTTCAGGTGCCAATGCGTCCAACGACGATTGACCGGGTTCACTCGCACCCACGGGACCTCCCACTTTTCAACCAGGCTGATTAACCTGACGCTAGCGACTTCGGCCGTGACTTGCGCGGGCAAATCCCTGGGATTCAGGCTTCGAACGGCAATGCTTAGCGGATGCCCGACGACAAGGTCACAAAGCGCGAACACATCCTGCAGCGATATGACCACTACACGGAGTACCCGCTCTTTGTGTTGAGCTTGCTGTTCCTCGTTGGCTTGATCATGGTCGTCGATGACGGCAGCAACCAGCAGTACGCGAATGCTGGACAAACCTGCATGACGATTAGTTGGTTCGCGTTCCTCTGCGACTACGTCATTCGGTTCACGCTCTCTACGACTCGGGTTCATTTCGTCACGCACAACGTTCTTCAGGGGCTCGCGGTTCTCATTCCCCCGCTGCGGATTCTGCTGCTTGGCAAGGTCGTGCGGACCATGACGACCGGCGCGAAGCGAAAGTTCAGCGGCCGGGTCAGGATCTATGCGCTTTACGTGACAACACTGACCTTGGTGGTTTCGGCAGTGTTGGTGACGATGTTTGAGCGAAATGCTTCTGGATCGAACATCCGCTCGCTAGGCGACGCGTTGTGGTGGACAACGGAGACCGTCTCAACCGTGGGATACGGCGACTTCTTCCCAGTGACAGTTCCCGGACGAATCGTCGCGGTGGCACTGTTCGTCAACGGCATTGCACTTTTGTCAGCCGTGACTGCGACGATTTCACAGAAGGTGTTGGACTACGACGACGAAGCCGGGCAAGACAGCGGCGTCACACTCGCAGAGCTGCACCATCAGCTAGCGAGCATCCAAGACCAGATTGGGCAGCTGGCAACCAGCGGAGTTGGTCAATCGGAGGTGACAGGCGATGGCAATGGAACAGCTGAGCCTGGAACAACTCACGCGGCCACGTGAGCAGGTTGCCGTCCCACAGTCGAGTGTTGAGGACCAGATTGTTGACCTCAGCCAGTCGTCCGAAGCGGTAGACGTTACCGATTCCGCGGTGTTGCTTCTCAGTCCGCGTGATCGCCGGATTCTTGCCTTCGAGCGCCAGTGGTTCTGTAACGCGGGTTCCAAAGAAGCAGAGATCTCACGTCAGTTTGGGATCTCACCAACCCGGTACTTCCAAATCCTGAATGGCCTCATTGATGACCCGCGAGCGATGCGTGAATCGCCACAGGTGGTTTCTCGGCTGCGCCGGTTGCGATTAGCGCGGCGACGGATTCGAGGTGGTCGTCGCCATGTACTCCGCAATCGTGTTTAGCGGGGGTCGTTCGAGGATCGGCACCTCGTGACTTGAACTGTGATACCCGTCCGCGTCACGCTCGAATTGTGTGAGGGATTGGCCGATGGTGGTCGACAGGCCGTTCGCAGGAGCCAGTCGGCTCCACGCCGTCTGCATGATCTCTGCGGCCATGCGACCCAAGCGGCTGGTGTCATGGTGCCGGTGCACCCTGACACCGAGGTCCACTTGAGCGATCGCCCTGACGCCGTACTTCGTGGCGGTGTCGATGAGTAGGGCGAAGTCCACGCCGTAGCCGTAGGAGAACGGCAGCTGTTCAAGGAGGGAACGACGGGCAGCGTATTCGCCTGCGAGCGGCTGGATGACTCCGGCGAGTTCCGGCCAGTGCAGATTCAACAGGGGGCGAGCGACCAATTCGGTGACCCGTCCTCCGCCAGCCGGCATAACTTGGCGGTCACCGACGAGGGGGCGCTCGTAGACGGCTTTCACGAGCTGGACCTTCGGGTCTGTGAGAAGTGGCCCGAGTAGGCCCACGACGTAGGAGGTTGAAAATGAACGAAGATCCGCATCGATGAATACGACAAGTTCGCCAGCTGTTGCCGCCACCCCACGCCACATCGCCTCGCCCTTGCCGGGGACTGTGGGCAACGCAGGAAGCACATCGTCGCGATGAATGACGGTTGCTCCGGCGTCGGCGGCCACCTTGGCTGTGCGGTCGGTCGATCCGGAGTCCAGGACAACTAGTTCATCGACGAGGTTTGGTCCGTGCGGTGCCATGAGCTCGCGGCGGATCTGCCGAACGATTGTTGCGACGGTGGCTTCCTCATTGAGCGCGGGAAGGATCACGGTTACCGGAGTGTGCGCTGCCTCTTTGATTTCGACCAGGTCAGCTTCCAGCCAGTCAAGGGCGAGGCTCGTGCGCTCACGCAGAAGTTGCGCAGCTTGCACATCCATCTGAGAAACCCCCTTGGCACATTCAGTGTTCTTCGCGCTATCGTTGCAACCACTTCGCGCAGATGCACGGGCGGGTGAGGACTCTCACGTTCCGGTTCATGAGTGCGGAATGCACAATAACTCCATATAGCTCATCCAGAGGGGCAGAGGGACCGGCCCGAAGAAGCCCCGGCAACCATCAGCATCGCGCAGTGCGGTCATATGACCAGCGCGGTAACGAGAGGTGCCAATTCCGACCCGGACCGCAAAGTGCGGCGACCGGGACAGATGAGGGAAGGCCTCAAGATGACAGTAGAGAACGCGTCAGCCCCAGCTGTGGTTGTTGACGACTTGGACTTTGGTCCGGCCACCGGCTTGATTTGTCGGGAATGCGGAGCCCACTACAGCCTCGGTGCTGCCTACGCCTGCATGGAGTGCTTCGGACCGCTGGAAGTCACGTACCAATATGGCGATATCACCCGCGAAAAGATTGAGGCGGGCCCAACTTCTATTTGGCGCTATTCAGCACTGTTGCCCGTGAGCGCCCATGCCGTCGACGAGCCGAACTTGGCCCCCGGTTGGACGCGCTTGGTCCATGCCCACAACTTGGCTGAAGAACTTGGCATGACGTCGTTGTGGATCAAAGACGACAGCGGTAACCCAACGCACTCGTTCAAGGACCGCGTTGTTGCCGTCGCTCAGAGCGCGGCCCGTCGCCTTGGGCTCACCACGCTGTCCTGTGCGAGCACAGGAAACCTCGCACACGCGGTCGCAGCTGCTGCAGCGCGTGCGGGCCAGGAATCCGTTGTCATCATTCCTCACGATCTTGAGGACGGTAAGACGGTGACGACAGCAACCTACGGCGGGAAGTTGCTCGCTGTTGAAGGGAACTATGACGAGGTCAACCGGTTGTGCTCGGAGTTGATCGGCGATCCCCTCACGAACGACTGGGGCTTTGTCAACGTTAACCTGCGCCCTTACTACGCAGAAGGGTCGAAGACCGTCGGCTATGAAATCGCTGAACAACTTGGGTGGAGACTTCCTGACCAGGTGGTGATTCCGATTGCATCCGGTGCTCTCTTGGTCAAGGTAGACAAAGCCTTCCGAGAACTGATCGAGCTTGGCCTGGTTGAAGAAAAGCCCTACAAGATCTTCGGTGCGCAGGCCACGGGTTGCTCTCCTGTCTACCAGGCTTTCGAAGCTGGACACGACGTGGTGCGTCCCGTCAAGCCGGACACGATCGCGAAGTCACTGGCGATCGGTAACCCAGCTGATGGGCCGTATGCGATTGACGTAGTGCGGCGTACCTCAGGAGCCATTGGGTCCGTTTCCGACGCCGAGGTCGTTGACGGAATCCGCAGACTTGCTCGCACTGAGGGCGTCTTCGCCGAGACCGCCGGCGGAGTGGTGCTGGCTTCTCTGGAGCAGTTGCTCGCCAGTGGCAAACTCGATCCCGATGCCGAGACCGTCATCTTGAATACCGGTGACGGATTGAAAACTCTGGACGCGGTGATCGACGTCGTTGGCCCAACTGCGACGATTCAGCCTAAGGTTTCTGACGTACGAGAGGCACTTGCATGAGCGCGGAAGTAACAGTTCGGGTCCCAACGATCTTGCGTACCTACACCGGTGGCGAGGCTGAGGTGACGGTTGATCCGTCGGACACGAGCGGTGGCGAGACACTGGCTGGAGTGCTGGAGGCGCTCGAAGCGAATCATCCCGGGATCCGGTCACGCATCCTGGACGATTCCGGTGCGCTTCGCCGGTTCGTGAACGTTTATGTAGGCGACGAAGATGTTCGGTTCGCGGAGGGCCTGGCAACGCCGACGCCAGGCGGCACCCAGATTTCGGTGATTCCCGCAGTCGCGGGCGGCTAGCCCAAATCGCTGCGCTTACCTCGCGTTCCAACCTCGCCTGCTTGTAGGTTCGACACTTGCACGCATGCGATGAAGTGAGGTCAGGATGATTTGGCGCGTACCTATCGTTGCCACGATTGCCAGTGTGACACTCGGCGGCTTGGTCCTTGCTGGTTGTGGGACGGCAAAACCGGCAGACAATCTCTCCCCATCTTCTTCCCCGTCGAAGTCGTATGCCGCTGGTGGGTTGACCTCTACGTCTCTCGTCATGACCGATCCAGGCACGAAGGGCGGTTCGGCCACGGTTACCGGTGTCCTACTCAACAACGGTGCCTCCGGGGACATCGTCTCGGCGAGTGCGCCGGTTGCGACCGGGACTGTGCTTCGAAACGGCACTTCCAAGGTGTCGGGGATTCCTGTCCCGCCGAATGGGGCGAAGCCGTCTGTAACACTCACCTCGACCGGGTACAACATCGAACTCACAGGCATCGATATGACGATCGATCCAGACGGGCAGATCACTCTCTACCTCGTGACGAGCGCGAACCAGCAGTCACAGCTGCAGGTGAAGGTTAAGTAGGTCCGATGCGATGCATTCGGTGAATTTTGCCGAATAGGTCGCCATTTTCACCGAATGAGCCCATTCGCTGCGAAAAACCTAGGTGTACGCGCTTGCACTCTCACCCTTAGAGTGCCAATAATGGTGATTAGCACTCTCCAGGTGAGAGTGACAACCAACTGACTGCTGGTGAGGGTCAGTGGGCGGCGAGAAGGGTTCGTCGTTTCGCTGGTTCGTCCGTCGCGGGCACCGCCAGTCATTCAACCGTCCGTATTACCGGAGGTAATCACACGATGGCGAAAATAATCGCTTTCGATGAGGAAGCCCGCCGCAGCCTCGAGCGTGGAATGAACCAGCTCGCGGATGCAGTGAAGGTGACGCTAGGCCCGAAGGGTCGCAACGTCGTCCTCGAGAAGAAGTGGGGCGCCCCCACAATCACCAACGATGGTGTTTCCATCGCCAAGGAAATCGAACTCGAAGATCCGTACGAGAAGATCGGTGCGGAGCTTGTCAAAGAGGTAGCGAAGAAGACCGACGACGTTGCCGGTGACGGCACGACGACGGCAACGGTGCTTGCTCAAGCGCTGGTCCGCGAAGGTCTGCGCAACGTGGCAGCTGGATCCAACCCGATGGCGCTTAAGCGTGGCATCGAGAAGGCATCAGATGCGGTCTGCGAGCAGCTGTTGATCATGGCCAAGCCAGTCGAAACAACCGAGCAGATTGCCGCAACGGCATCGATCTCTGCCGCTGATCCTGAAATCGGCAAGGTTATTGCCGAGGCGATGGACAAGGTTGGCAAGGAAGGTGTCATCACCGTCGAAGAGAGCAACACGTTCGGACTTGAGCTCGAGCTCACCGAAGGTATGCGTTTCGACAAGGGTTACATCTCGGCCTACTTCGTGACTGACCCCGAGCGTATGGAGACGGTTCTGGAAGATCCGTACATCCTGATCGCTAACTCGAAGATCAGTTCGGTCAAGGACCTGCTGCCGATCCTTGAGAAGGTCATGCAGTCGGGTAAGCCGTTGATGATCCTCGCTGAGGATGTCGAGGGCGAAGCTCTTTCGACTCTCGTCGTCAACAAGATTCGTGGCACCTTCAAGTCAGTCGCCGTTAAGGCTCCTGGCTTCGGTGACCGCCGCAAGGCCAT
>DMNR01000168.1:0-182 GCA_003452655.1 Actinomycetota bacterium
GTGCCGTCGCCTATCGGGCCGGTGTCGAGCTGGTCCAGGATCTCGAGCGCGACTTTCCGCACGCGCTCGGCCGTGGCCTGCACGATCTGGATCGGGTTCTTCCCGTCGGCGGCCATCGCCCACCCCGAAACATACGGGATCGTGTAGGCGCTCGTATCCATGCCGTGCGCGGCACCGACCAT
>DMNR01000168.1:416-10793 GCA_003452655.1 Actinomycetota bacterium
ATCCCGCGATGCTGCCGCGCCTCCACCTGGTAGGGGCCGTGCATCTTCAGATGCGCGAGCTCGTGCACGAGCGTTTTCACCTGGGCGGCATCGTCCATGTTCGTGCGGACCGCGACCTGACGGTCATCGAACTTCGTGATGCCGTTCGCACCGTGGATCATGCCATCGTGCGGCACCGGCATGAACGTGAATCCGGCCTCCTCGACCTGCTGGATCAGACCCTCGCGAAGGCCGGCCGGCGCTTCGCCTGCGAGGAGCTGCGGTGACGGTGGGAGAGGCACGTCGGGGCCGGTGGTCTGGGAGATGTCGAAGACGTGGGCGACTTTCGCGCCGACCATCTCGGATTTCACTTTCTCGCCCGGCAGTGGAGCTTCGCGGGGTGCGAGCTGGCGCCATGACATCGGATTCGCCGGGGTCTTCGAAGCGAACTTCCCGATCACTGGGGCGAGGATCGCGTACCCCTTCTGGCCCTTTTCGACGTGGCGACCGAGCTGCTCCCACTGCCGGAACCCCGCCACATACGTCGGCATTGGTGCCGGGACCCGGCCGGTCTCCCACGCGGCCTGATGCTGCGCGAAGATCAGCCACGAGTTGTTCACAGAACGCGACCGGAACTTCGCAGCGAACGACAGCGCCCGCTTCCAGTCCTCGCCCGTGACGAGGTTCTCGACCTGCGCGTTGAGATGCTCGCGCACCTCGTCAAGCTTCGCTTCCCGCGACTGCGCTGGATTGTGATTGAGTGCAACCATGATGCCCTCTCATCCTTGATTGGCCACGTTTCTACGTCGCTCCACAGATCAGGTGCACCAGCTTCGTCCGTGAAGTCCGCTCTCGGGAGGCTCCGACAACGCGCTGTACAAGGGTCTAGCTCAATCAAGGCACGAGGTCGATGTTGAACTCCGTAGGCTGGTTCAATTCCCGAGTTTCGTGGGTTATTTAACGAAGGACCTGGCCAGAAAAATGTCGCTGCATATCGCGACAGGCAACACAAATATGACTGGCTATTGCGCGACGGTGAGGGCGAAGGCGATAGTGCGAAGGGGTCATGCCGAACCGCCGCGTAAACCAGGCTGCAGCAACACGGGGATCAGTCCACCCCACAGTGCGCGCAGCTTGCTCAACGGAAAGATCGGTCTCATCTATCAGTCGTGTGAACTCGACTAGACGAATGCTAGTTAAGTAGCGCATTGGCGGCGCACCGACTTGAGTGACGAACTGACGAGTGAGCTGGTTCCTCGAGATCTGGACAGCATGGGCAAGTCTGCTCACTGTCCAACTCTCGTTCATACTTGCCCAAAGGAGTTCTGTGGCGCGGCCCACGTAGCCAATGGAAGATGTATCAGAGAGGCGTCCCGCAACAGGGGATCTCAGAGTTCGGGGCTCTGCAATCGCACTTTGGTGAGAGACAAAGGTAGGAACAATTTTTCTCATCCAACGCGCAAAGAGTTCGACTGTGCTGATGGCAACTACCTCGGGCGAATCGACGCCGGCCAGGCCCGCGATCTGCCGCCAGAGAGGCTCTATCTCCTCGAGCGCCCTCAGTCCGGGGTTAAGGACTATCGGAGCGCCGTCCCACTCGAGAGGGTGTAGCCCGTGAGAGACACGGGACCTGTCTGGGAGAAACCATCCCATCACGGTTCGGAAGAATCGTTCGTCTAGGTACGCTGTCCAGAGACGCGTACGAGAGTGCGGCAGCAGCCTGCACCAGCGCCCGGCCCCCAGACACAAGGTCATGCCGGGATCAAGAGTTGCGAAACCGCCCAGAGTCTCAATCGAAACGTGTCCCTCGAGAACGTGAATGATTTTGGCCTGACAGAACGCAGCCCGCTGGGTAGGAGTGGTGCGGATACTCTCGACGGTTGTGAGAATTGGATGGGAAAGAGGCGCTGAAGCACTGAGTTTAGTGCTGGTCATTGGGAATGTGGTGGTCCGATTCGGAGTTGGGCAGGAATCACGGAGAGCGCCACCGACGTAGTGTGGTTTGCGGAATCCCGAGCTTCGGCAGTGCCTGTCGGTCCCATGCGCCGGCCAGGCTCAGTGAGAATGTCCGGCCAGTCAGAAGCACACCTGTCACGGAATTGGATTGTTGCTGGTATCCAAACACCATCAAATTACTAATTGATGAGTCCCGGCGTTGAAAGGGATTGCAGGTATTGCAACGCCGGGACGCAGTAGAAGGACCCGATTCAACCAAGTCGGGAATGTTCGCCCAATGCATGCCAGGTGCGATTGTGGTAAACGAGGGGAAGACGATCGTCGTGCTCGACGTCCTCACGGGGCTTGGCTTGAAGTGCTTCGACGACAACGAGTGTTGATCCGTTAATGTCCAGTCGGCCAATAATTCGGCCGCGGAGCCACTCGCTAGCTTCTGGATAGTACGGCTCACCGGTGGGGAGGCGGTCCCAGTTGACGTCCTCGCCGAAACGGTCGACTCCGCTCGTCGATGCAAGCTTTGCTAGCTCGACCTGATCTGCGGTCAGCATATGGACGACCAATGTACCTGCTTCGCGGATGACGGGCGTTGCAGAGGAACGGGGAGATGCGGAGAATACTAGAGTCGGAGGAGCAATACCCACAGAGGAAAGTGAGCTGACTGTCATTGCAACCGGACCGTTCCCGGCATCTGCGGTGACCACGGCCACTCCGGCGGGATGGTGTCGAAAAGCAAACTTGAAGTCCTCGGCAGAGACGCTGGTGGTCAGTGCTGCATCAATCATGAATGTCTATCTTTCTCTTTCGGGGTTGTGCCACATGACGGTAGAGGAGAGTGGGCAAACGCTATGCGTCGCCGCGGCCCCAGGAAGTGTTCAGGTGCGACTGCGAGTCGCGCAGCGTCGGCAGGTCTGCGCCGACCGCGTGGTAGCGGGGCCCCGCGACGAGCAGCTCCTCGGCCGGGAACTTGGTGATGACCTCGCAGCCGTCGGCGGTCACGACGACCTCCTCCTCAATGCGCGCCGCGCCGATGCCGTCGGCCGACGGCCAGTAGGTCTCGAGCGCGAACACCATGCCCTCCTTCAGCTCCTCGGGGTGCTCGAACGAAATGAGGCGCGAGAAGATCGGCTTCTCCCAGATCGACAGGCCCACGCCGTGCCCGTACTGCAGGGCGAAGGCCGCCTCCTCGTCCGGGAAGCCGAACTCTTCTGCCTTCGGCCAGACCGCGCAGATGTCGGCGGTGGTCGCGCCCGGGCGCACGAGGGCGATCGCGCGGTCCATGTATTCGCGGGCCCGCGTGTAGGCGTCGACCTGGGCGGGGCTTGCCGAGCCGACCGCGAAGGTGCGGTAGTAGCAGGTGCGGTAGCCCTGGTGGCTGTGCAGGATGTCGAAGAACGCCGGGTCGCCGGGGCGGATCAGGCGGTCCGAGAACACGTGCGGGTGCGGCGAGCAGCGCTCGCCCGAGATCGCGTTGACGCCCTCGACGTACTCCGAGCCGAGGTCGTAGAGCTTCTTCGCGACGAGGCCGACCGTCTCGTTCTCGCGCACGCCCGGCTTCAGGAACTGGTACAGATCGGTGTAGGCGGCGTCGACCATGGAGCACGCCTGCGTCAGCAGCTTGATCTCCTCGTCGATCTTGACCGCGCGGGCGTTCAGGAACACCTGCTGGCCGTCGACGATCTCGATGCCGGCCTGCTGCATGGCGAAGAGGATCGGCAGCTCGATGAGGTCGACGCCCAGCGGTTCGCCCAGCAGCCCGAACCTCTCCAGCTCGCGCTTGACCTTGCGCGCCACCTCCTCGGCGATGCCCGCGTCGGGCGGGAACGCCCCGCGCAGGGTCGAGATCCCGGCGCGGGCGCCCGACTCGAGCCGCATCCTCTTGGCGCCGTGGTGCGGGGCGTGCGGGTCGGCGTCCATCTCGGCGGTCGTCGTGTGCAGCCACGGGTTGTAGAGGTCGTGGTGCTTCGCGGCCGACCCGAAGTCCCACACGATCGGGTCGCTGTGGCGGGTGAGCAGGGCGAAGCGGATCGCCTTGTCCATCGCCCAGGTGCCGATGTGCGTGGCCGACATGTAGCGGATGTTCGAGAAGTCGAAGGCGAGGATCGCACCCATGCTCGACTTCTCGAGCTCGGCCTTCAGCCGCGCCAGGCGTCCGTCGCGGAGGCGTTCGAAGTTGATCCGCTCCTCCCAGTCGACTGCGTTGGTGCCGTACGTTGGAATTGGCAAACTCGCACACCTTCCGTTGGTGGTGGGTCGCTCATGGCGATTTCTATGGGCGATTGGGAAACATCATGTTTATTCTAGCTTAACAATAAAGAAGTGTGTATTTGCAATAGTTGATTCACAATTAATATTGCACATGACTTCGCCCTAGCATTGAGCGCTACCGGAGTGACCAATTAGTTTCTGAACAGAGGTGCACGTGAATCAACAGGTGTGTCGAACCTTTGGGCGACGTGGTATCCAACTGGGAAAAGCCTGAAGCCCGTCTTCTGGCTGAACGCGCCCCAGAGTCCCTTCGGGAACCATGCAGCAGCGCAGATGGCTAGAACGCCTAGCAGCATTAGGTACCAGGTCCCCATCTCCGCAAGAAACTGCTGCATTGCGAAAAAGACAAGTGCCCCGATCAGGGGTCCTTCAAGATAGCCGATGCCGCCGATGATGACGATGAAGATCATGTACGCCGACCACGAAACACTGAAGATCGCGTCCGGCTGAACGCGAAGCGCGTCCACGACGAGAATGCCGCCCGCCAGGCCGCACCCGGCGGCCGACACCAGATAGACGATGCGCTTGATCCGCGTCGCGTCAATGCCGCCTGCCCGTGCCGAGACTTCGTCATCGCGAATCGCGGTGAGCGCTAGCCCGATCCGGCTTCGCAGCAGCCAGAAGCAGCCGAGGACGGTCAGGATCGCAATGCCGAGAGCGAACCAGTAGGTGAGAGCGCTTCGCATGACCGGATCCAGTCCCGAAAGACCAACCAGCGATTTTCCGTCAGCGCCGCCCACGAATTGGAACTTGATCATGACGAGTCGATAGACCTCGGCGATCACCCATGTTCCGACGGCGAAATAGTCACCACGCAGGCGGAAGGCGAGCCAGGAGGTCGGAAGTGCGAGCATCGCCGAGGTCAGCGCGCCGAAAAATACGCCGATCAGGGGATGGACCCCGAGATCCGCCATAACGATGACCGTATAGGCGCCGATGCCAATGTAGGCCTGCTGGCCTATCGACACGAGTCCTCCGAAGCCCGCGAGGAGATTCCACATGCTTGCGATGATCACCAGGACGAACAGCATCACCATTGACGAGGTGACGGATTGGTATACCACGTAGGGCATCATGACGAGGCCGACTGCCACGAGTCCCAGGGCGACGAAGCTCAGGTTTGAAGATCGCCGCGACCGGCGAATGAGGAGAGAGTTCGGGGTGTTCATCAAAGACTCCTTGCCGGGATCAGACCCTGCGGACGGAACGCGAGCACGAGCAGGAAGAGGAGATGGCCGGCCAGAATTGAACTCGAAGGATCAAAATGTGCGACGAGCGTCTGCACAACTCCGAGCGAAAGCCCACCGACGAGGGTGCCCCAAAGGGAACCCAACCCGCCGATGACAACGGCTTCGAATGCGAATATCAGTCGCATCGAACCAGCCGTGGGCTCAACAGACGAGCGTGCGGCGAGGAGTAGACCCGCGATCGCCACAGCTCCGAAGGCAATGCCGGTCGCGAGGCCATAGATGTGGCGGGAGTTCGCTCCCGTGAGTCTGGCAGTGTCCGGGTCGTCGGAAACCGCACGCGTCATACGGCCGGTGGCAGTCCGGCGCAGGAACAGCTCGATCGCCACGATGCAGAGGATCGCCAGCATAAGTCCGAGCACGCCGATGTAGGGAATCGCAATCGGTCCCACGGGGAACGATGCCGTCGCAAGTTGGCCGACATCAAGCCGCTGCGGGTTCGCGGAGAATGCCTCGAGGAGGGCATTCTGGATAACGATCGACATGCCGAATGTGACGAGGAGCGTCGAGAGCGGCCCGGAATTCAAGCTCTGCTGAAAGAGGGTGCGCTGCAGGAAGTAGCCGATGGCGGCGAACGCCGGCACGGTAATCGCGACGACGAGCCACACTGGGAATGAAGTCTCGCCAACGAGGAGGATCGCGAGGAATGCCGCGAGGATCGCGAAGTCGCCGTGCGCCAGGTTGACAATCCGCATGACGCCAAACATGATCGAAAGACCGACGGCAAAGAGCGTGTATAGGCCTCCAAGCAGGATCCCTTGCGCCAAGGCATCAAGAATCTGCATCTGAATTTCTTTCCTTCCTACCGCCTCGTCCGTGTGCGACGCCAAAGTAAGCGTCCTCCACCTCTGAGCGTTCGAGTTCCGATGCCACTCCCGTGAGAACTGTTCTTCCTTCGAGCAGGCAGAGCGCGCGATCCGCGACGGAGAGAGCCTGTGCGACGTTCTGCTCGACGAAGAGAACCGAGCATCCAGTCTCGACGACGCGGGGAATCATGCCGTAGATGCGTGCAACGATCGACGGTGCGAGGCCCAACGAGAGCTCGTCGATCAGCAGAACGTCGGGGTTGCTGAGTAGTGCTCTTCCGATGGCGACCGCCTGCTGCTCGCCGCCGGAAAGCCGCGCTACCGGCTTCGCGCGGCGCTCCTTCATCCAGGGGAACAGCTCGAAGATAGCCTCGAGCGACCATGTACCGCGGCGCTTCCGGTAGGTGCCGGTCAGTAGGTTCTCCTCGAGGGAGAGGGAGCGGAACAGCCGCCGTCCCTCAGGAACCAGCGCGATGCCGGCCTCGACACGCCGACCCGCATGCAGGTCGGTGATGTCCTCCCCCCTCAAAAAAATACGACCGCTGGTCGGACGATGAGTTCCGGCGATAGCTCTCATCAACGTGGACTTCCCAGCTCCGTTCGCGCCGATGACGGCCGTCTTCTCACCGTCGTTGACGTCGAGAGAGAAGTCGCGCACCGCGTGCAGCTGGCCGTGATGAACATTGATCTCTTGTACCGAGAGGAGGGTGGTCACGCTGTGTCCTCTTCCGTAGTCAGGGTGGTGCCGAGGTAGACCTCTCGAACAACTGGGTCGTCTAGGACCTCGAAGGGATCACCATCCGCGATCAAACGCCCACCAGCAAGGCATGCAAGACGGCGCACCGTTTGGGTGAGTGCATGCACAACATGCTCGATCCAAACAATTGCCAGCCCCTCCTGCTGAACCCCGCGGATCAACTCAACGAGATCGGCAACCTCCGGCTCCGTCAGACCTCCGGCAACCTCGTCGAGGAGCAGTACTGTCGGATCTGATGCGAGCCCGCGAGCAAGCTCGAGCCGCTTTCTAGCAAGTAGACCGAGCGACCCGGCCTGAGCGTTGAGAACATCACCCAGGCCGACACGCTCCCCTGTCTCAGCGGCTCGCGTGTACGCGGCATGACCGTGGAGGCCAGCCCCGGACGTTGCGAAGACGAGGAGATTCTCGAAAACGCTCATACCCTCGAATGGGCGAGGGATCTGGAATGTGCGGCCGATCCCGATCCGGGTGCGGTCCTGAGCGGGGAGAGAGCTGATATCCCTCCCCAGCATCGAGATCGCACCCGAATCGGGCTTCTGCTCACCCGCGATCATTGAGAACAGCGTGCTCTTCCCAGCGCCGTTCGGACCTACGATCCCGATTGCTTCTCCCGGAGCCACAGTTAGATCGAGATCCTCGGCCACGACTACCTCACCGAACCGTTTCGAGATTCCTCTCAGAGCGAGTACGGGCTCGGTCATGCGTTCGTCGGCTCAAGGTCGCCGCCAATCGGGATATCCGGGCGTGTCTTATTGTCGACCACAACCAGGTCCCACTCGAAGTCGGTGCCTGGGCGCCACTGGATCCCAGCGCACCTTTGGATCGCCACCCCGCGCTCTGGGCCGGAAGAAAAGTCGAGTTCACCGCTGATACCCGTGTACTTCAGATTCTGGAGCTGATTTGCGACATCGTCCCGATCCTTCGGGTCGTCAGCACCCTTGAAACACTCGACCGCTACCTCGAACAGTGAGTACAGCGAGCCAAGCGCCTGCGACCACTGCTTGCCGGTGTCGCTTGTAAAGGCGGCGGCCAGATCCTTGGCCGACGTGCCGTCGATGCTCGACTCGTAGGGAAACGTCGGCAGCCACCAGCCGAGTGTGGCGATGTTGTTGGCCAACGGGCCGAGCGCCTCCGCCTCGGCTGGGAACAGCATAGACTTCATGATCGCTGCGAGCTGCGGACGGTAGTTCTGCTGCTGTGCCTGGCGCCAGAAGTTCTGAAAGTCCGGCGGGATCGGGATTCCGGTGAAGAGCTCGGTTCCTGCGTCCTTGAACCTCGCAATCTGAGGAGAGAAGTCCGAGGCACCGTTCTGGTAGCTGCCGCCAGCGCTGACATCGAAGCCCGCAACCGGAAGTGCATTGGCGAAACCAGAACGAACTGCGTTGCCGTCCGTGTCATCAGGCCAGAGACTTCCCACCCGGCGATTGGTGTCCAGTCGGTCAAACATGCCGATGAACGTATCGCCCATGTCGCCGAGACCCGCGTAGAAGTTCGCGCCGTACTTGAACGTCTGGCCGCCTGGCTCGCCGCCGCGACCGTAGTACCAAGACTCCCAGGGCACGATCGTGGTCGCGTGGGGAATGCCATCGGCCTCGCACTGATCCGACACGGGGTTCGCGGTGTCGGGAGTGCCCGAGGCGATTATGAAGTCCACCCCGTCAGAGGTGATCATTTGCTTTGTCACCTCGGTGGCACGCGTCGGGCTTGACTGCGTGTCCTTGACGATGATCTCCACACGACGCTTCATGCCGCCCGCCGTGAAGCCGTTCCGCAACGCTTCGTTCACGTGTTTGATCACGAACTCGTCGGGCTCGGCGAAGCTCGCCAGCGGGCCGGTGCGCGGCGATACTAGCCCGATTTTCAGCACGTCGGATCCGCCTGCACCACCGGACGAGCCGCGAAGTCCACCGCAGCTGCTGAGGAGCATCGATCCGCCGACCACGGCGGCACCGAAGCCTGCCCCCTTCAGAAGACCACGACGATTGAGTTGAGGAAGATTGGACATAAGTGTTACTCCTATTGCCAGGATCACCCGGCTCTCTACGCTGAGACATTGGAGCAAAAGAAGCACCAACGCACATCTAGACTACATAACATGTCCAGCGTAACTTATCTTTGTTACTGATTTGTTGTTCACGTTGCGGCCGCGGACGCCAACAAGGGCTGTCATTCAGAGTGCCGCGATGGCGTCGATCTCGAACTCCGCGTCCGCGAATAGCGAGTCCACGCCGATCACCGTGCTCGCCGAGCGTGGCACGTCCCCATACACCTTGTCCCGGGTCTCCCGCCAGATCGTGAGCCGCTCTTGGTCGAGGTGCTTCACATAGGCGTTGACCCTCACCAAGTCGGAGAATGTCAGTCCCCAGACTGCTAGTGCTCGCTCCAGCTGCTGGTACCCCAGCTCGACGGCACGCTCGAACGTCGCGGGATTCGAGCCATTCTCTTCGAAGCCAATCTGCCCAGAGACGAAGATCGTTTCACCGATCGACAGCTTCAGGCTGTCAGCGATTCCAGGAATGACCGGAGCTGCATTCCTAACAATTCTCGAATTCGACATTTGCCGAGCTTCTCTCACTTCTCGTACGCCTGTGACAGCAGCTTGAACGCCGCGTCCAGTCCATCGCTGAGGTTGAGTTGCTCGAGCTGGTACACTGACGGCCGGCCCGAGGCCATCGTCTTGCCCGCTCGAGCAGCCTTGTTCAGCCACTCGCTCGCAAGTGCGTCGACTTGATCCGCGCTGCCGATCTCGTTGAGGAGACCAACGCTGACCGCCTGGTCTGCCGTGAAGGGCTCGCCGCTCGCGATGTTCTGGATCGCCGCGCGCGCGCCGAGGCGCTTGATCAACGGCACCTGGGCGACAATCGGCCAGACGCCGACGCTCACCTCATACGAGCCGATCTTCGCATCGGGTACGGAGATTGCATAGTCGGCAACTGCGACGAACGCGCCGCCCGAGGCCACAGCATCGCCATTCACCACCGCGACGACCGGCTTCGGCAGCTCGGGTATCAGCTTGAGGATGCTGATGAGTGCCGAATAGAAGGGAATTGGATCGGCACCTGCCTGGATCGCCGGCACATCGAGGCCCCCGCAGAAGACATCACCAACGCCAGTGAGGATGATTCCGCTCGTGTTGGGGTCCTCGCCCGCAGCACGAAGGCCGGCCTCGAGCTTAGCCATAACCTCCGGGTTCAGCAGGTTACGACCGGGACCGGTGATTTCGACTCGTGAAATAGCAGCAGTTGCGCTCATTTCGGGATCCTCCTTCAGTGATGGGTAGCAAAGGCTTCGAATCTGCTGTTGAGCTTGGAAGGCGCTCCGCAGCTTCTTAAAAGCGTTCCAGAGTGGTGGAAACAAGTCAAGACAC
>DMNR01000033.1:0-413 GCA_003452655.1 Actinomycetota bacterium
TTCATGGGTCAGTGGCAGTGGCCGGTCGTCATCACAACCCTGATCATCGTCTTCGCGATCGCATTCTCGGCAGTGCTTCGGGGATACTTCGCGGCAGCGACTGCGGCCGCAATTCTGCCGTGGGTATTCGCAGCAACTGCTCCACCCGACCCCAGCCTCACCGGCGACCGGGCACTCGGCTGGGCGATCGGCGCGGCAGTGGCGACGCTGGGCTCGGTCGTGCTTTGGCCCATGTACGTCCGCAGCACGTTGCGGACGCGACTTGCTGACGTCCTCGATGCTTCCGCAGACGTTGTGCACTCGATTCGGCAGCCTTCGGACCGTGCTGAGGCAATGTCGGGGCTCACCGCGGCAAACAAGGCCCTCCACGAGGCATACGACGGTCGCCTCGCGCGCCCGGGCGCTGGAACCGC
>DMNR01000033.1:644-1219 GCA_003452655.1 Actinomycetota bacterium
TCGCTTGAGTTCACCCACGATCAAGCCCCCGACGTCGACCGTGGACCTATCGACTCCGCGCTCAACGAAGCCGTTGTCGTTTGCCTGCGGGAAAGCGCCGAGGCCTTGCGGACGGGTTCAGTTGCGCCGAATCCAGCAAAGCTCGACGAACAGCGCGAGGCACATGCGGACCTCGTCGCCGAATGGTGTCGCCAACAGCTCGCGGCGGGGAACTCTGATCAGGTTCGTCCAGGGGTCGAATCGTCGGCCCATATTCGAACCATTTCCCTGACAGCCGAGTCGATGGCGATCTACGTGCGCGGCGCTATGGATCCGAAGTCACGTGCGCTGCGCCCGAAGCATGGTGAAGGAGCGCAAGACGTCGTAACCTTCGCTGGCTTCGACATCCTCGAACCTGATGCTCGCGTGACTCCCGCGGCGCTTCTCGCCCGGCAATTCACGTTTCGCTCACCGTGGTTTCGGACGGCTCTGCGAACGAGCGCCGCGATCGGATTGACCGTCTACCTCGTGACCTTGCTCGGAGTGGAGCACGGATTCTGGGTCGCGCTGGGGGCGCTGGTGGCCCTGAAGTTTGA
>DMNR01000033.1:1318-6227 GCA_003452655.1 Actinomycetota bacterium
GCCGCTGTGGTTGCTGCTGCCGATCGTGACGTTCCTGGCGGTCTACACCCCCGGCGCCATTTCGCTGATCATCGGGCAAGCCTCGTTCTCGATCTTCGTCATCGTGCTACTCGGCATTTCAGATCCGGGCCGACTCAACACTGCCGAATGGCGGCTCTTCGATGTCGTGCTCGGAATCAGTGTGAGCCTCTTGGTCAGCCTGTTCATGTGGCCGCATGGGGTCGCGCCGATGGTGTACCGCACGACCCGGAATGCGATTGCGGCATCGACCAATTACCTGATGTCTGCATACGAGCGGATCGTGGATGGTCCGATTGCCTACGACGGGTCTCACCTGGCAGCACGGCAGTCTGCCAATCAATCGCAGCGCGCCGCCGAGGCATTCGACTTGGCGTACAGCCAGCAAGGTCCGGGGCTCGCCAACAAACAAGTGATGGTCACGGCGATCAATGTTGCGACTGAGTTGAACTACTTCGCGGATGTCCTCGCCGCTTTGTCGCGCCTGGGACATCTGCCGCCATCGTGCGCAGCTTCGGGGGATGCGCTGTTGGCGGCCGCGCATCGAGTCGGCACGCGCATCAATGCCTTGGTCAATGTGATGGACAAGGACGATCGGCGCCTGGCTCAGGCGGTCGTGTCGGACCAGCATCACGGCTCTCTTGATCGTTTACGCACCACGATTGACTCAGACATGCGACACCTCGATCCGGATGCCCCGAGCGAGATNNTCGATTCCATCGAGCGACCGGCGCCGCTGAAGGAACTTCAACGTGACGCGGAAGTCATCGGCGATGTAGGGCATGGCCTCGAGAGGTTCGCTCAACGGAAGCGTGAAGTCATCCCAGTGGATTGGAATCACTCGTCGCGCCTTCACGGTCTCGACGGTCTCTCGCCAGTAGTCATTGCGGAATTCGGTGCTTTGCTTGCCCAGCGGACCGACGCCGAGGAATGCGACGTCGGCCCGGTATCCCTTGAGGCAGTCTGGCTTGAAACCCGCGCTCGCGTGAATGAGTACCGAGCGCGTTCGGCCCGTCGCGCTCGTATGTGTGATCAGGAACGAGTAGCACTCGGCCATGCGGTACTCCTTGGCCCGCGCGGGCGCTCGCAGCGGACCTTCGATGAAGCCCTGGAACTTTGGGTGCGGCGAGTGTTCCGACAAGATCAACTGAACCTTGAATCGGCCGAAGACCATTGGTTCTTCGAGGTCGGCGAGCTTCATCTGATCTTCGCCTAGCCCGTAACCGCGCCCGATGTTCAGGGTTGACTCGGACCCGACGAGGGTTGCACCGGTTCGCCAACAGACTGCGGGGGCATCGAGTGCGTGGTCGTAGTGAGAGTGAGCGACGAGAACGGCCGCTGCTTCGCTGATTCCAGCTTTGCTGAGGGCTTCATCGATGGCGGCATGGTTGGGGCTGACCCGCCCGGCCAAGACCTGCTGGGCGGATGGCCGAGAGAAGAAGCCGTCGGTAAGGATCGTGGTTTCACCGTCGGACAACGCAATGGTTGAGACTCCGAAGAACATCGCGCGCAGTTCGTTGGGGTGGCTATCGGCGTCATCGGATGGCACGGGCTTGACGTACAGCTCGGGGTTATCGGGCATTGCCGGACGCCGACTCAGCGCCACCTTCACGGTGACTGCGGTTGCTGCCGCCGTAACGGCCGTCGCAACACCGGTGATGATTCCCGCAACCTTCAACGACATACCGTGAACCCCCGATTGATGACCACGACCCAGCCGACGGTGGGTCTACATCGATGCTAACGAGGCGTCGGTGCGGGTGCCGGTTCCGACCACCTGGACGAGACCACAGTCACTGTCCGTCTCGTGCGCGAGTCTCACCCCGAACCACAAGCAGGACGCCGACGATGATCAACGCCGCCGACCCGAGCACCATCGGTTGCATCGGTTCTGACAACAACAGCCAGCCGAGAAACATCGCAACCAACGGATTGACATACGCATAAGTAGAGGTCAGCGAGATCGGCGCATTCTGAAGCAACCAGGTGTAGCAGCTATAGGCCACAACTGCTGCGATGACGATCAACAACCACGCGATGAAGACCTTGGCGTCGACTCGTGCCAGCGCGCCGAGGTCTTCCGATCGCAGCAACCCGCAGGCGGCAAGTAATCCGCCAGCTATAAGGAATTGCCACGTCACCATCACCATCGAGTTATCCGGTGCCCAGCCGGACTTGACGATTCGCGGTGACAGGAATGACCCCAACGCCCATGTCAGCGTTCCCAGCAAGATCACGATCAACCAGAGAGCGACCTGCCAGCCCGGGATATCGATGTAGCCATCGCCGGGTGCTGGATCGTCGTGCCCGAGCACCGCGACGAGCGCGACGACGCCGGCGAGGCCGAATGCGACTCCTGCCCAGGTGATTGCGGATGGGCCGTCATGCGACAAAGCCCGCAAGAGGATCACCCACAGCGGCACACTCGCGATGAGCAAAGCTGACGCACTGCTCGGCACGTAGCGCTCCGCGAGTGAGACGCCTCCATTTCCGACACCGAGCAGCATCGTGGCGATAAGTGCGGTGCCCGCGAGTTGGCGGCGAGTGATCGCCAGCGCCCGCCAGCCTCGGCGGATCGCCACAACGACAGCGACGATCACACCGGCAACAGCAAAACGTGACCCGGCCGCCAGTAGCGGAGGTGCACCGCTGACGACCACCGCGATCCCGAGGTAGGTCGAACCCCACAGGATGTACACCAGGCACAGCGCCGTCCACACCTGCGCAGGACGCGCGAGAGTGGTATGCGTGTGAGGAAGCATCTGGCAATGACACCACTGGCGGGCGACTCGTGCCTCTTCTTTTCGCCCATGCGGCGCCTACCGCGAATCCGTTAGCGGCAACGTGTCATTCACCACGACGTAGGTGGGTCGGTTCGTGCCACCATGCCCAACGTGGAAATCGCCCTGTCGCTCGTCGCGATCGCCTTCTTGGTGGTGGCGGTTTCTGCCCTGGCGAATCGCATCGGATGGTCACCGCCGTTGCTGCTGGTGGTCGTCGGCATCGTGCTGTCGTTTGCACCACTGCTGCCCGACTACGAGTTGAGCCCTGAACTGGTCCTGGTCGGGATCCTGCCGCCGTTGTTGTATTCGGCCGCCTACAACACGTCGTTCATCGACTTCCGCGCGAACCGTCGCGCGCTGATCAGCCTGTCGGTTGGGTTAGTCATCTTCACCACCTTGATCGTCGGATTTGTTGCGGCCTGGCTGATTCCGGGCCTGCCGTTAGCAGCCGGTTTCGCGCTCGGCGCGATTGTCGCCCCGCCTGATGCAATCGCGGCGAGCGCTGTGGCCCGTCGCGTGGGGATGCCGCGAACAATTGTCCAAGTTCTTGAAGGCGAGAGTTTGGTCAATGACGCCACAGCGCTGACCGCGCTGCGATCAGCGATCGTTGCCATTGGCGGCACCCTGACTGTGTTGCAGGTCGGGTGGTCGTTCGTCGTAGCCGCAGTCGGTGGTGTGCTGTTCGGCGTAATCGTCGCGTTGGTCTACTCGCCGATTCGCAAGCGGATCTCCAATCCGTCGTTCGAGACGATCTTGTCGTTCACGATCCCTTACATCGCGTACGTTCCCGCTGAGCACTTCCACGCCTCTGGCGTGCTGTCGGTCGTAGTTGCCGGCTTGCTCGTTGGACACAAGGCTCCGCTGCTGCAGTCGGGAGCGGCGAGACTTACCGCGGAGGGAAACTGGCGGACCGTTTCGTTCTTCCTCGAACAGGCTGTGTTCCTGCTCATCGGTCTGCAACTTCGAAACATCGTCGATGCCGTGATCGGCGACGGCAGCAGTATTTCGATGGCTGCCTGGGCGTGCATCGGGGTCTTCGCTGCCGCAACCGTCGCTCGCATCGTCTGGGTCTTCGGGGACGGGGTTACCACTCGGATCCGGTTGTTCAATCGGAAACGCGCGCCCTACCCCTGGAGCTTCCTAGCTGTGGTGTCGTGGGCGGGTATGCGCGGAGTGGTCACGCTTGCAGCGGCGTTGGCCCTTCCCGAGGATGTCCCTTTCCGAGACCTGCTGACGCTCATCGCGTTCTTCGTGGTGGTTGCCTCGATCCTGCTGAATGGATCGACCCTGCCGTGGCTCGTGCACCGACTCAAACTCAAACCGCCGGACGCTGCTGAGGATGCGCTGCAAGAGGCAGCGCTCCTTGACGAGGCACGCAAGGCAGGCCTGCAGCGTCTCGACGAGACGTCGTCCGAGCATGACCCCGACGAGGTCATTGCGCGGTTGAAGATTCGAGCCGAAGAGCGCAGCAACGCCGCGTGGGAGCGGCTTGGGCGGGCGACGGGCGCCGAGACGCCAATCGAGACGTATCAACGCCTACGCCTTGAGATGTTGCTTGCCGAGCGGACCGCGGTACTCGCGGCCCGTGACGACGGCCGCGCCCATGACGACGCGGTGCGCAACGTGATCCGCCAGCTTGACGTCGAGGAAGCGATGCTCGATCGGACCGTCGAGGAGCAGGTTGACTCGGCGCGCGAGTTGGTGGCTCCGGCCGGAGTCGCCCAGACCTGTGAGCATTTGGCAGCGTTCGAGAACCTCCCGGAACCGCAGCCCGTCACTCCGGGTGTGTGTGAAGGGTGCGTCGCGGAGGGCACGACGTGGGTTCACCTGCGGATGTGCCTGGCGTGCGGAACTGTGGGGTGTTGTGACTCATCCTCGGCCCGGCATGCAGAGCGGCATTTCCACGAGACCGGCCACCCAACGATGCGCAGCGTCGAACCGGGCGAGGCCTGGCGTTGGTGCTATGTCGACGAGGTGTTGGGCTAACTAGTCACAGCTTCGACGATGGCTGTGCGCGCTGGCTTCGCCTCGGGGATCGGCAGCAGTGGGTAGACGTGAATCATTCCGTCGGCCTCCGAGAGCGTCACGTTCACACCCTGCTGCTTGGC
>DMNR01000001.1 GCA_003452655.1 Actinomycetota bacterium
GGGACCGCATACTGCTGAGCTGATCCGCCGGGCCGTCACGGTTAAGGCCGACGTTGTGTCCGGCGACCTCAAGGAAATCGTTGGCGGTCCCGTCGGCGGCGGCATCGGACGTGAGGTCCTCAACTACGGACACACGTTGGCGCACGCTATCGAGCGGACGGAGGGCTATCGGTGGAGGCACGGGGCAGCAGTGTCGATCGGAATGGTCTTCGCGGCTGAACTGGCGATGATGGCCGGACGACTGCCCGAACGGGTGGTGGACTTGCACCGTGAGGTTCTGACCAGCGTTGGGCTTCCCATTACCTATGAGTCTGGCCAGTGGCAGAAGTTGTTGGACGCAATGCGGATCGACAAGAAGACTCGTGCAGATGTCCTGCGATTTGTTGTGTTAGCGGATATCGCGAAACCAGCGATCCTCGAGGGGCCCGACCCTGCCATCCTGATTTCGGCGTACGACGCAATCAGTTCCTGACAGATCCCAGCAACGCGAAGGCGGGAGTGAATTCCATGACTGCGCAAGGCGATGTTCCTATGAGGGTTCTCGTGCTCAATGGCCCGAATCTCTCGCGGCTCGGAACCCGCGAACCTGACATCTACGGTGCGATGGACTATGGCCAGCTCGTGGAGTTCTGCACAACTGTCGGCGCCGATATGAACCTGGCCGTGGAAGTTCGTCAGAGTGACTCCGAGGCCGAGTTGATCGGTTGGATTCACGAGGCGGTTGATTCGTTCACGCCCGTCGTGCTGAATCCGGCAGCCTTCACTCACTATTCCTATGCCTTGCGGGACGCATGTGCCCAACGCAGTGCGACGTTGATCGAGGTTCACCTGAGCAACCCGGCCGCTCGCGAGGAGTTCCGACATACCTCCGTGATCTCTGCCGTTGCCGATGGAACCATCGCTGGTTTTGGTCCGAGGTCGTACGCCTTGGCCTTGACGGCAATAGCTTCCCTCTAGCTGCGGTGACGCACCGGTGACCCCAGGGATCGTTGACCGAGCGGGACGAGCTACCCAAACGCGACGCTTACTCGCGCAGAAAGCGCAGGTCGATGGGTTACTCATTTCCGATCTCATGAATGTGCAGTGGCTCACCGGACTTGCCAGCAGCAACGCGGCCGCGCTCGTGACGGATCGTCGGGTGCGAGTAGTCACCGATTCTCGGTACGCCCAGCAGGCGCTCTGCCTCGATCCGGGTATCGACGTTTCTGTCGATCGCGCGGTGCTTTCCCGGGCCATTGCGTCAGCTGCACAAGATGGTGCGGTGAGCCTCGGGATTGAGGCCGAGTCGCTAACCGTGGCCATGTTTGCGACCTTGCAGGCGGTGGCCACAGCGCAAGGCATGCAGCTCGTTGGAGTTTCCGGAGTCATTGAGGAGTTGCGGGCCACCAAGGACAAAGCTGAGGTTGATGCGTTGACCGCAGCATCAGAGGCCTCGACTGCGGCCTTGCGCGCACTTCTGCCGACGATCGAAGTTGGCATGACCGAGATAGAGGTTGCCCGACGCCTTGAGCTCGAGATGGGACGTTGTGGCGGAGAGGACCGTGCCTTCCCGTCGATCGTCGCAAGTGGACCGAACTCGGCGATCCCACACCACATGCCCGGTAGCAGGAGGGTCGAGGCCGGGGATTTCCTCAAGATTGACTTCGGAGCGATGTGTCGTGGCTACCATGCGGACTGCACTCGGACCTTCATCGTTGCGGGCACCCCGGATCGCCGACAATCCGTTGTGTACGACGCTGTTCAGGCCTCGGCCGCTGCCGCTCGTGCGGCATTGCGGCCAGGAATTGAGGTCGCCGAACTCGATCGCATCGCCCGATGCGTGCTTGCGGATGCGGGCTTTGCTGAGCTGTTCACCCACGGTCTTGGGCACGGTGTGGGGTTGCAGATTCACGAGTCGCCGCTCATTGCGGCGTCCGCCGCCGGTACGATTCCTGAAGGCGCCGTGGTCACGATCGAGCCAGGGGTGTACTTGCCGGGAGAGTTTGGCGTCCGGATTGAGGACACCTGCCAGGTGACCGCGAGCGGCGTTACGGTCCTTACGGATTTTCCGCGCGAACTCACGCGCATTGCTTAGCCAGTCAGCGAACGGAAGAGGCACTTGTGGCAACAACGAACGACCTGAAGAACGGCATTGTCCTCAAGATTGACGGTCAACTGTGGGCGGTAGTTGAGTTTCAACACGTGAAACCCGGCAAGGGCGGTGCCTTCGTTCGTACGAAGCTCAAGAATGTGCTCAGTGGCAAGGTCGTCGACAAGACGTTCAACGCCGGGCTAAAGGTGGAGACCGCCACCGTCGACAAGCGCACCATGCAATACCTGTACCGCGACGGAACTGACTTCGTGTTCATGGATAACGACACTTACGACCAGATTTTGGTATCCGAGACGGTCGTCGGGGACGGTGCGAAGTACCTGCTGGAGAACCAGGAGGCGAATGTGGCAGTGAATGAAGGTATGCCGCTCTACGTTGAACTTCCGGCGAGCGTCGAGTTAGTGATCGAGTACACCGAACCAGGCCTGCAAGGGGACCGCTCAACTGGCGGAACCAAGCCAGCAAAGCTTGAAACCGGTGCAACCATCAACGTCCCCCTGTTCCTCAACGTCGGCGAAAAGATCAAAGTCGATACGCGTGATGGTTCGTACATCAGTCGCGTAAACAGCTAACGCCGATCACTCGACAGGACGGACGGAAAAGTCATGGGTGCACGAACGAAGGCGCGCAAGCGCGCGCTGGATGTCCTGTACCAGGCTGACCTCCGTGGTGTGGACCCCCTGGTGGCAATGACTGA
>DMNR01000346.1:0-10445 GCA_003452655.1 Actinomycetota bacterium
ATCCGGTCGGAGCGTCCGGCGTTCGATCTTCATCACCCGGATCTCGCTCCTAAGAACATGCCCGCTGGTGCCAAGGTCGTGAGTGGTTCGACTAAGGCCGAGGTTTCAGGAGGCTCCGAATGAGAGTTGAAGGCAAGCTGTTTGCCTGGGGATGCGCGTTCTACTTCTTGATCGCAGCCATCTATGGCTTCTGGTCCAAGGATGAAACAGGTATCGTCCTGCTCATCTTTACGGGCTCGCTCGCGTTCCTCATCGCCTTCTTCGTGCTCCACACATCGAAGCGGGTCTACCCCCGTCCCGAGGATCGTAAGGATGCCTTGCAGGACGAGGCGGACATCGACTACGGGTTTTACAGCCCGCATAGCTGGTGGCCACTTCCAGTCGCGGCTTGTGCTGCGATCGTCTGCTTCGGTCTCGTATTCGCAGCGTGGATCGTCGTTGCTGGAGCGGCGCTACTGATGCTGAGCCTGATCGGATTCGTCTTCGAGTACTACCGCGGAGATCACGCCCACTAAGACTCTTAATCCCACAGAACGTCGGCGCCGAGTACCACTCGGGGTCGGCGTTCTGCGTTGTTGGGACCGGTGTGTTTTGTCACGCCGGCGCGTCGCAGCGTGGCAATTCCGGGCGAAGCTCAGAGACTAGGCAGGACTAGCACTGGACTCTGAATGGGGTACGACGTGGCAGGCACCAAGGCGAGGCGCTCAGCGATAGCTCTCGGCGGCGTAGCGGGCTTACTGGCCCTGAGTGGCTGCGCGAGTATCACCAGTGCGATTAAGGACGGCAGTGACGCTGTCATTGAGGTTCTCCCCATTCCCGACCAGGTCTCCACAACCGCACCGGTTCATTCTCCGATCGTCGTTCGCGTGCAAGAGGGCAGATTGACCGACGTCGCGGTCACTGGCCCAAAGGGACCATTGCTCGGAACCATGAATGAATCGCAGACACAGTGGACCTCAAACAGCTCGACACTGAACTTCGGGACGCAGTACGCGGTGTCTGCCAAAGCTGTTGACGTTGAGGGGACTCCTACTGAACGGTCTGTCGAGCTTGTGACCGTTAAGCCGAAGAAGACCGTGGATGGCCAGTTCTCCTACTTCATGAACAACGACACTGTTGGTGTCGGGATGCCATTGAGGATTGAATTCAGCCAGCCGATCAAGAATCGCAAGGCGGTGGAACAGAACCTCAAGGTCACCAGCTCAAAACCGACTGTCGGCGCGTGGAGTTGGGCATCGGACAATCAGTCGGTGACTTTCCGTCCGCAGACATTCTGGCCAGCCAATAGCAAGATTAAGGTGAACGCTGCGCTCAAGGGGATCCAGACTTCGCCAGGGATTTACGGCGAGCGAGATATGACAGCCGGTTTCAAGACGGGCGCGTCAATGGTGTCGACGGTCGACGCAAACACCCTGACAATGACCGTCAGAAAGAACGGGAAGGTCATTCGCAAGATTCCGGTCACCACGGGCAAGTCAGGCTTCGAGACCCGATCCGGCATCAAGCCGATCATGGGCAAAGAAGGCACCGTGGTCATGGATGCGGCATCGGGTGGGACTCCGGTGGGAAGCGCTGATTACTACCGGCTCACGGTCCACTATTCGATGCGATTGACCTCCTCAGGAGAATTTGTTCACGCGGCTCCCTGGTCTACCGGTTCGCAGGGTCGATCCAGCGTCAGCCACGGGTGCGTGGGCATGAGCACGGGGAATGCGATTTGGCTCTACGACCAGTCAAAGGTCGGCGATGTCGTTGAGGTCAAGAACACCGGCCGTAAGCAGGACTTGGGCAACGGAATCACCGAATGGAACGTCAAGTGGGCAAAGTGGCTCGCCCGATCAAAGACCGGTGAGCAGGCAGTCGGTCCCGCCGCAGCCAAGGTGAAGCCTCCAGCGCCCGCCGCGACTACCGTTTCGTCGGTGGTCGGCTAGCGGGCATCGAGTGCGGCCAACTCCGCTTCGGCTGCTGCCAGTTCGCTTCTGGCGGTAGCAAGCTCCCGCTCGTTTTCTGCCAGTTCGCGCGCGGCGAGGTTGAGGGCTTCCAGGGCGGTGTTGAGGCCGTCGTCCTGAGAACGGATCACTCGCTCGAGCGCGAGAGCGACGGCCGGATCAGTACTCGGACCGCTCATGAGCAGCAGTGAACTGTTCAAGAGTTCCGTGTCCATTCCCTGTATGTAGCTGGATCGCACTGCTGTTGCGACCCGCAGCCGGGCGGCCTCAAGTTCTTTGGCGCGTTTTGTGTTCCTATCAGTCAGTCGGCGGTTCACGGCGTCGGCGCTCGCGACTCGGGATGCGGCGTCGTCAAGTTTCTGGATTATTGCCACCCGAAGTTCCGCCTGCTTGCGAAGTTCCTCGCCGTTGGGCATCTCATCGAGTTTCACCTTGAGGTCTTTCGGGAGAACTAGGTCGTCTGTGGCGGTGAAGGAACCGTTGACCAACACGTGAATGTGGTTCATATGGTTGTCAGTCCAGTTACCGCGGTCACTCATCTCTCGCCAATCTCTGCCCGGGTACCAGATGTTCTGGCGCCACACCATGTAGGTGACGCCAAGCTGGTCGGAGTTGGCCATCAGGAAGGCTGCGATCTTGTGCCCCGCATGAACACTGGCGGGGTCACGTCCGTCGTTCTCCATCATGATGTCGAGCGCTTGGCCGCTCGGGTGGTCCATGATCGGATCCTGGCGATAGCCACCGATTTCCCCAGCAGAGCTGTAGTACGGGAACAGATACTCCACTAGGCGAAGAAGGTGGACAGTATTCGGTTGGAGACGGGCTTCTGAGTTCTTCGCCTTCGGGAGATTCTCGGGTAGTGCCTGGACCACCGGGGGAGGGGAGGGCTTCGACGCGGCGGCGACGTCCCCAGCCTGGCCAACGAAGGCGACACAGACCACGAGAAGTACCAGCAGCGGCGTCAGGAACCGCTGCCGAAGGGCGCAATGTCGTGCACGCACAGGTTCGGACCTCGTCGGTGGTAGATGGTGAACGGCCATGCTCTCACTGAACGTGAATTGAGTCATCTCCGCCTCCACAGGCGCCACCCATGAAGCCATTGGTGATGGCAAAGCAAGAGGGCGGATACGACCGTGGTGGTCAAATCCGCCCTCTTGCTACATGGCTTGTGTACTACTTGGTGATCGGCTCCTTGTCGGCTTCGACCGCGCTGGGATCGTGCAGCACTCCGCCTTCCGGCTCCAGCTGTTCGCGGTGAGCGATGACGGGTGCACCCTCGGCCGCGCTGTGGCGGATGTGTGCCTCTGCCTCGGCAAGTTCCGCAGCGGTTGGCTTCGGCACGTTGTCGCTGAAGAACCAATGCGACAGCCGGGCCCAACGATGGTCCTTCTTGAAGTTCGGATCCTTGACGCCGTTGGCATCGACCTTCTCCGGCCAGGGGAGGGGAGTGATGTCATTCTTCGACAGGATCACGGCCTTCTCGTTGTCCGAGAGCGGTGCATGGACCTCGACGAATGCCCCCTCAGGTAGGCGCATGATTGAGCCAGTTTCACGCCCGTGCAGCAACTTGTCACGGTCGCTACGTTGAAGGCTCAAGCAGATCCGTTTGGTGATGACGAACGAGATCGGCGGCAAGATGAAGATGCCGATTCTGATCGCCCACGTGATCGCGTTGATGGAGAGGTTGAACTGGCTCCCGATGATGTCATTGCCACCACCGATGAGCAACATCATGTAGAAGGTCAGGGACATCACGCCCAGAGCCGTGCGGGTTGGCGCATTTCGAGGCCGGTCGAGGAGGTGGTGTTCCTTCTTGTCTCCAGTGACCTTGGCCTCGAGCCAGGGGTAGATCAGCATGAGGTTGATGATCACACCGAGAACTACAGCACCAGGTATGAGTACGTTCCAACTAATGGTGTGACCCCACAAGGTGGTCTCCCAGTTGGGCATGGCTCTCAAGGCACCTTCGAGCCAACCCATGTACCAGTCAGGTTGAGAACCGGCAGTGATCTGGTCGGGTACGTATGGACCGTACGCCCAGATCGGGTTGATCGTTGCGACGCCGCTGAGGAACACGGTGATGCCGAACACGATGAAGAAGAAGCCGCCGGCCTTTGCCATGTACACGGGCATGAATGGGTAGCCGACGACGTTGTCGTTGGTCCGGCCCTTACCGGGGTACTGCGTGTGCTTCTGGTACCAGACGATCAGCATGTGAGCGGTGATGAGGCCCAGGATGATGCCAGGTATCAGCAAGATGTGTATGCCATAGAGCCGCGAGATGAACTCGTCGCCAGGGAACTCACCGCCGAACGCGAAGAACGAGACGTACGTTCCAACGACGGGGATCGAGAGCATGATGCCCTCTGCAATCCGCAGACCCGTTCCTGAGAGCAAGTCATCGGGGAGGGAGTACCCGGCGAATCCTTCAACGAAGCCCATGGTCAGCAGCAGCACGCCGATGGTCCAGTTGATTTCGCGTGGCTTACGGAAGGCGCCGGTAAAGAAGACGCGCATCATGTGAATGGTCATCGAGGCGATGAAGAGCATCGCGCCCCAGTGATGGACTTGGCGCATGAGCAGGCCACCGCGGACATCGAAGGAGATGTCCAGCGTTGACTTGTATGCCTCGGACATCTCAATGCCGTTGAGCGGGGTGTACGAGCCGTTGTAGACGACCTCGGTCATGGACGGCTTGAACCACAGCGTCAAGTAGATGCCAGAGAGCAGCACGATAATGAAGCTGTACAGCGCCATCTCACCGAACATGAAAGTCCAGTGGTCCGGGAAGACCTTGCGTAGGTTGCGCTTTCCCCAGTTCGCGACTGTTAGCCGATCATCGAGGAACTCGGCTTGATGGCCGAGCTTATTCATGACGCTCATCCGCGCTCCCAGAAGCTAGGGCCGACCGGCTGTTGGAAGGAATCTCGGGCAACGAGGTAACCCTCGTCGTCGAGCTTAATGGGCAACTGTGGAAGCTCGCGGGCGGCAGGCCCGAAGATGACGTTCCCCGAGTCCGCCAGGTCGAACGTCGACTGGTGACATGGGCACAGCAGGTGGTGTGTGCGTTGTTCGTAAAGGGCAATCGGGCAGCCAACGTGGGTGCAAATCTTCGAGAAGCACAGGACGCCTTCGTAGTCCCACGGTTCGTCATCAGTGCCGCCTTGCTGCGAACGAATCTCGTCTGGGTTCATGCGAACCAAGAGGACGACATCCTTTGCGCGGGCGTTGAGGTTGCCTTCGGCCTTCTGGATGGCCGGGAGGACTGCAGGCATAGCGGACACGATGCCGCCGACCGGGATGTCGGCAGGTCGAATTGGTGCGCCGGTGACATCGAGCACGATGCGCATTCCGGGAACCCAGCTGGTGATGAAGAGCTTGTCGCCCGGAAGTGGACCAAGGTCGCGCAGGATGACGATGAGCGGGATTGGGAAGAGTGCAACCGCTCCGAGAAGTGAACGACGGAGGATACGACGAGTGGCAAAACCTGAGTCGTCGAGGCCTTCCTGGAATTCCGCGATCGCTTCTTCGCGTGAATCCTCGGGGGAGGCGAGTGAGTGGCGCATGGCGACAACTTCTTTGTCGTTCATGAGCTTCTTTGCCCATTGCATGATTCCCGCGCCAATGAAGAATGCGGCGAGTCCGAACGTCACACCCAAAGCGGTATTGCTAGCGCTCCAGGTGCCGAAGAACGGTACCGGGAAAGTCGCATCCGTTGGAATCATCACGTAGGCGACAACAAACGCGACGGTCAAGATTGCCGACAGGCCGAACATGATGGAAACCTGTCGTTCCGCACGCTTTGCAGCGCGCGGGTCGAAGTCCGTCCGCCGTGGATGGTGTACCGGCAGTGCGATGTCGCCGTTAGGCTCGATCGCTCCCGCCGCAATCTCTACATCTGGAGTGTTTTGTTCACTCATCGCACTCGCGCCCCGATCCACACGGCGGCACCGATCAGCAGTCCGATGCCAATGATCCAGATGAACGCACCTTCGTTAACGGGTCCGAGCGATCCGATCGCCCACCCGCCGTAACTGGCTTGTTCATCCATGTTTTGGATGTACTTGATGATTGCTTGCTTGTTCTCCGGCGTCAGCGTCTCGTTGCTGAAGACCGGCATGTTTTCCGGTCCGGTCAGCATGGCTTCGTAGATCTGACGTGGAGTCGCATCGCGAAGGTCAGGTGCGTATGCGCCGTTCGAGAGCGCGCCACCAGCACCGGTGAAGTTGTGACACTGCGAGCAGTTCGTGCGGAAGAGCTCGCCACCCTCGACGAGGTCGGCATCTTCGTAGTCGATCTCCTCGTCCGTCGGAATCTGAGGACCCGGAGCCAATGATGCGATGTAGGCGGCAATCGCAGCAGTTTCTTGGTCCGTGTAGATGACCTTCTTCTGCGGGGCCTGCGCATTCGGCGCGGCAAGTGGCATGCGGCCAGTCGAGATTTGGAAGTCGACGGCTGCCGAACCAACGCCAATCAGCGTCGGAGCTTCAGGTCCGCCCTGAGCGCCTAGGCCGTGGCAGCTTGAGCATCCCTCTGCGAAGAGTTGTTGCCCTTGCTTGACGAGTTGTGCATTCGTGGTCGCACCCTCATTGGAGGCCTGCGCGGTAGCGGCTGAGCCGACTGCCGCATAGAGGACACCGATGAGAGCCAACGTCAGCAACACCAAGATTGGTGCTGCCGCTCGATGGCGGCGGCGCATTGCAATGGTCTTCACCGTCGGTGCCCCAATTCTGTCAATTGGCCGGTTGTCGGGATTTTAGGACTCATGAGTGGCTATTTGAGGATGTAGATGATGGCGAACAGTGCGATCCACACCACATCAACGAAGTGCCAGTAGTACGACACGACGATTGCGGTGGTGGCTTGCTCGTGGGTGAAGCGCTTGGTCACGTACGTCCGAGATAGGACGAACAGGAATGCCACCAGTCCGCCGGTCACGTGCAACGCGTGGAACCCAGTCGTCAAGTAAAAGACCGAGCCGTAGGGCGACGATGAAATCGTGAAGCCCTCCATGAGCAACTCGGTGTACTCCTTGACCTGGCCCGAGACGAAGAAGGCGCCCATGAGGAACGTGATGATGAACCACATTCTCAGCTTGGCGCGGTCTCCTCGCTCGGCCGCGAAAACACCGAGCTGGCAGGTCACGGAGCTGAGGACCAAAATGGTCGTATTGAAGGCCGCGAACGGCACATTCAGCAGCTGCGTTTGGTCTGCCCAGACCTCGGGATTCACAGATCGCAGGGTGAAATACATCGCGAACAGTGCGGAAAAGAACATCAACTCGCTCGCGAGCCAGATGATCGTTCCGATCGCAACTACGTTCGGACGGTTTACGGGGACCCGCGGTCGGGTCGCTTGCGCAGTAACAGTCGCCACGGCGCGCATCCTGCCAGGTATTGAGCCGTCAAGCACTGCGACCCCCCGATCCAACGAAAATTCTCAAGAATCCTTTGATTCGAGAACTTGTGCCTGGGCCGCGGAGCAACACCTGTGCGAAATCGCGCCCATCCGCAGTAGCATCGGGCGCGCAGTCCAACTGCGGATTCCCCAGCCTTACTAGTAGGAGCGTCCATGAGTGCCAATCCATCGGCCCCCGGCAGTCTTAAGGTTCTGGTCTACAGCAGCAATTCGCTGACGCGTGACGCGGTCAAGTTGGCCCTCGGGCGCCGACCCGCTCCCGAACTCCCGCAGCTTGAGTACTTCGAAACCGCCACCGAACCGGCCGTCATCAAGGCGATGGATTCGGGCACGATCGATCTGGCAATTCTCGACGGAGAAGCCGTTCCTTCCGGCGGGATGGGCATTGCGCGTCGGCTGAAGGACGAAATTTTCCAATGTCCGCCGCTGATGGTGCTGATCGGTCGGCCACAGGACGCCTGGTTAGCCACGTGGTCTCGGGCTGACGGTGTGGTGTCACACCCGCTGGACAATCTGGAACTCGCAGAGGCGGTTGCCATTCTGCTCCGTCAGCGGGTTGCAGGCATCAAGCCCATTTCCGTATGACCCGTCAATCGTGGCCTGAGATTCTCAGTGCCCTGCTTGCCAAACAGGATCTGAGTTCTTCCGAAACGTCCTGGGCGATGGGGCAGGTAATGGCGGGGGAGGCGACCCCGGCTCAGATCGCGGCTTTCGTTGTTGCGCTGCGAGCCAAAGGCGAGACTGCCGCCGAGGTCACCGGACTTGTAGATGCGATGCTGGCGGCAGCGCAGCCACTTCACGTCGATGGACCCGCACTCGACGTGGTTGGGACCGGCGGAGACATGGCCCAAACGGTCAACATCTCCACAATGTCCGCACTGGTGGCAGCAGCAGCAGGCGCGAGGGTCATCAAGCACGGTAACCGCGCGGCCAGTTCGCAGTGTGGCTCAGCTGACGTGTTGTCAGAGCTTGGTGTCGTTATCGAACTGCCTGGACCGGGTGTTGAACGTTGTGTTGACGAAGTTGGTATCGGATTCGCTTTTGCGCCGGTCTTCCATCCGGCGATGAAATTTGCCGGTCCGACCCGTCGGGAGATTGGAGTTCCGACCGTCTTCAACATTCTCGGACCGTTGGCAAATCCCGCGCGGCCATCAGCCGCGATGATCGGATGCGCGAACCTGCGACTGGCTCCGGTAATGGCAGATGTCCTCGCTGACCGTGGGACCAACGCGCTCGTTGTTCGCGGCAGTGACGGTCTCGACGAGGTAACTATTTTCGCTGACACCGAGGTTTGGGATGCGACCCGCGGCGCAGCGGTCCACTTGGACAGCATCCGGCTTGCCACGACAGGTATTTCGCAGGGTCAGGCGAGCGAACTCAAGGGCGGTACCGCCGAACTCAACGCGAGAATTGCGCGCGACGTATTTGCGGGTAAGACCGACGGCCCGTTGCAGGCAGTTCGCGACGCCGTCGCATTGAACACTGCGGCCGCGCTCGTTGCCTGGGATGCGGCGAATGGCCGGGGGTCGGACGAAGCCATCACTGAGCGAGTGATCGCGGCAATGCCGCGCGCTCTGGAGGCAATTAACTCCGGTGCCGTCTTGCGACTCTTGGACCGGTGGGCAGCTGTCAGTAGTGACGCGGCAAGATAGCGGCTGTGCTTCAACTCCCTGATTCGGCCACGCGGTGGCGCTGCAATCGATGCGGCAACTTGACCCGGTTTGATG
The DNA here is from genome assembly GCA_003452655.1 of Actinomycetota bacterium. Lineage (GTDB taxonomy): Bacteria > Actinomycetota > Actinomycetes > S36-B12 > UBA10799 > UBA10799. The sequence goes on from DMNR01000346.1 coordinate 9,095, forward strand.
TTCAGCGCACGGTGCGCACACGTGAGTATTGGCACGCCGACCTCGCCGGTGAACCCGAAATCGAAGAAGTGACGGTGCTCCACGAAGACGTCGAATCAGTCAGTTGCCGCTGGTGTGGTTCCGGCGACGAAGTAGTGACAATTCCGAAAGCGGGGGTATGAGCGAGTCGGCCCTGCCGCTGGCGGGTGTGACGGTCATTGACTTCTCACGCCTGTTCCCCGGCAACTTCGGGACGCTGCTGCTGAGCGCACTCGGCGCTGACGTCATCAAGGTAGAGGACACCAATCGTGGCGACGGGATCCGCGACATGCTGGTGTTTGAGGGGCAGTCCGAGAGTGCCGGACACGTAGTACTTAACAGAGGCAAACGTTCCGTCTCGGTGGATTTGAAATCGACTGACGGGCAAGCTGTTGTACTTCGACTCATTAGTCAAGCGGACGTGCTGGTGGATTCGTTTCGCCCGGGAGTGCTAGATCGGCTGGGCCTGGGTGCTCAGGCGCTCGCCGAAGTCAATCCCACGCTCGTGCACGTGTCGATCACGGCGTTTGGATCAACCGGGGACTACCAGCGAATTCCTGCCCACGATTTGAACTCTGTCGGCTATGCCGGGCTGCTCACTCTGGTGCGCGACAGCGATGGAAACGCGACGATGCCACGTCTGCAGAATGCAGATCTTTCGTCCGGGACACATGCGGCATTGGCGGTGATGGCTGGTTTGCGGGTTGCCGAGCGCGACAACGTTGGGTTTCGCGCGGATATCTCGATGGCGGAGACAGCGGCATCGATGCTTCCGATGCAGGTAGCCACAGTGGTCGGGACGGGCGAGGCGCCACCAACTCCGGATTTTCTCACTGGGCGACTTGCGTGCTACAGCCTTTATGAAGCCAGTGACGGCGGCATCATTACCGTCGCTGGCCTTGAGGCGAAGTTCTTCGTGCGGATGTGTGATTTGCTCGGTCGCCCCGAGTTGGCTGCGCTGCAGTACGACCCAGCGCGCCAGGACGAGTTACGTGCGGAACTCGCGACGACGTTTGGCAGTGCTCCCCGGGCGCATTGGCTGGAGTTGTTGGCCGGCGAAGACACCTGTGTCGGGCCCGCCTTGAGTTTGACCGAAGCTCTGGCGCAGCCGCAGTTGGTTAACCGTGGCGCCGTGACGCAGGCGGAGTTTCACGACGGCACGGTGGTTGATGTATTTCGGGTCATTCCGTGGGAGCAGCGCAGCGACCAGGGTGATCGCGCTCCGAAGTTAGGCGAACATTCCGTCGAGGTCCTGGAGCAGATTGGCGTCACGGCGGAACAGGTCGCTGATCTCATTGCGAACGGGATTGTCAGACCCGCTCCCTAGGTTTCA
>DMNR01000346.1:10542-19941 GCA_003452655.1 Actinomycetota bacterium
GCTGGGCCACTGGCCTGTTCAGACTGCGTGGTGAGTGTGTTGTTGGGGTCACCAGCCGATGGCCGACTCGAATCCGAGGAAGAACGGGTCATTGGCGTGCTGTCCGACTCCGGCCTTGTTCCGCCACTGCGACTGGTGAGGGATGAATCAGGCAAGATGGCGGGGTGAGCGGCAAAACCCTGGTCATTACCAATGACTTCCCACCGCGACCAGGGGGAATCCAATCGTTCGTTCACGGCCTTGTTGCTCGCCAGCCTGCCGATTCGGTCGTCGTCTTCGCTCCCACCTGGGGTGGTGATGAACAGTTCGACGAGCAGCAGTCGTTCCCGGTGATTCGGTATCCGAAGTCACTGATGTTGCCAACTCCTGGGGTCCGCAAGTGGGCGCAAGAACTCGTGGCATCGCAGGGTTGCGACCGGGTTCTTTTTGGAGCAACGGCGCCGCTGGGCATCATGTCCAAAGGCCTGCGGAAGGCCGGCGCAGAACGAATCGTCGGCATCACGCACGGCCACGAGGCCGCCTGGTCAATTACGCCGGGTGGTCGCTCCGTAATGCGACGCATTGGCGCCACCACTGACACGATCACGTTCCTCGGTGAGTACACGCGCGCGCGAATCGGCAACGCGATCGGCCCGGCCGCGGCGGCACGTATGCGCCGTTTAGTTCCAGGAGTCGAGGCCGACACGTTCAGTCCCGCCAACCACGGTGCTGGTCGGGCTTTGCGCGAGAAGTACGGGTTCGCGGATCGCAGGGTGATCGTGTGCGTCTCTCGGCTCATGCCGCGCAAAGGGCAGGACACCCTCATCCATGCGCTGCCAGAAATCCGCAGGAAGGTTCCTGACGCGGCACTGCTAATCGTCGGTGGGGGTCCGTATCGAAACAAGTTGCAGGCGATGATTGACGCGACGGACCAGGGCAATCACGTGGTCATGACCGGTTCGGTCCCGTTCTCAGAACTGCCTGCCCACTACGCGGCAGGTGACGTCTTCTCCATGCCCTGCCGGACTCGCAATCGAGGACTCGACGTCGAAGGGCTCGGGATCGTCTACTTGGAGGCGAGCGCAACGGGTATCCCGGTGGTTGCTGGAGACTCCGGTGGTGCGCCTGATGCGGTGGTCCCAGGGGAGACCGGGTTCGTCGTCGCTGGTGGGTCACCGAGCGCAGCGGCTGCTCGAATCACCGAGATCCTCCAGGACCCGAGCCTTGCCGCACGAATGGGTGCGGCAGGCCGCGAGTGGGTCGAATCAACGTGGCGCTGGCCGCTCGTCGCCGCTCGCATGACCAAGCTGCTCGACGGGGTTGACCCGGATGCTTGAGATTTGCTCTGTGATGTCGATTTCGCTTTCAGCTTCTGCGTACTGATTTGGGCGCAACACGTTGACGGTTGCCCATACCGTCGCGGTCACCAACAGTGCGATTCGGGTGATCTGGAAGAAGACTCCCTGCCAGGTTCCGTCGATCATGCTGCCGTAGTAGATGGGGTACACGAGTTGTCCGCAGATCGCGGTCAGCATGACCAGCCACAGGACGGGTCGCATCCGTGTCCTGGCATCGAGCATCGCGAAAGCGCCGATTCCTGCCACCCACACCATGTATTGCGGTGAGAAAACTCGACTCGTAGCGATGGAAATGAGGACGACGGCCAAAGCAATGTCGCCGGCCGGGACTCGTTCGAGGCGTCCGCGTAGCCGTGCGTAACCCAGCCAACCAAGCAGGGCAAAGCCGAGCAGAGCGACGCCGGTGGCGACTGCACCGGCACCGGCGGCGTTAATTTCAAGTGATCCGTACCGGAATATGGTGGTCAGGTCGTAGCCGAAGAAGTTCGCCAGCACATAGGGAGCGCCACCCACGGACTCGATCTGAAGGCCCCGCTGGCCTTGCTCGGCGAGGAACGACCCGGCGTTGGGGCCCCAGGACGCCAGCAATAGGGAGGCGGAGATCGCCATCGCGGCGAAACCCGCGATGGCCTTCGGCAGAGAACGTCGCGGCGCGGCGACCAGGAGGAAAGCGGGCCACACCTTCAGGAGTGCGCCGATACCGAACATGATCCCGCTGCGAATCGGGCGGCTGAGCAACATGAGGCCAGCGACTGCAAACAAGGTTGGGAAAACGTCGAAGCGCGTCAACAGGACCGGCCCGATCGCCAGACCAGCAATTGCGTAGGTCCACGCGCCCTGTAAACGCCCGGTATCTCGGCCGCGCTTGAGTAGCCAGCCGAAGATGACCGCATCGGCCAGCAACGCCAGGAGCATGAAGCCGATCTTTGGGTCGCTGGTGATGTGGGCTCCGATTGCGAAAACGAAACCTGCCAACGGTGGGTATTGCCACATGGGATCGGCGATGGGGTAGTGGCCAGACAGGATCACCTCGGACCACGACCAGTAAAGATGAACATCGTCGGTCAACAGGGTCCCGCCGGGGTACACNNCAACGCCAGGAGCATGAAGCCGATTTTTGGGTCGCTGGTGATGTGGGCTCCGATTGCGAAAACGAAACCTGCCAACGGTGGGTATTGCCACATGGGATCGGCGATGGGGTAATGGCCAGACAGGATTACCTCGGACCACGACCAGTACAGATGAACATCGTCGGTCAGCAGGGTCCCGCCGGGGTACACCATGAGGCCAAGTGGAATGAGGAACAGCAGCAGGCGGGAGACAACGTACGTCGTGACTGCTCCGGGCGTGCCACGCAGCGCGGCCGATCTCGAGGACGACCACCATGTTCGGAGTCGAACCAAGGTCGAAGGTCTCGCTGAAGCGACTGGAGTGGCAGTCATCGCTGCACCCCATTCGGCGTCATCAACACGTATTCAGCCTCTCGTCCAATCACCTGCCATCCCCGCGACTGCAGTAATGGCACTAACGCATCTTCATTCGCCAGCAGCGCGACGTTCGGATTTAGTCGCGCCACAGTGGCTTCCCACCCTGGTTTACCCCGTTGCATGGCCAGATAGTCATCAATGTAAGCAGCGCCATACCTATCGGCCCGGCCATCAATACCTACTTGCACGAAGCTCTTGCTCACTTCTGGTCGCGCGAACCAGAGTACGAGACCGCCCGCGTTGTAGGAGTTTAAGACTCGGTTTTCGCCCTCACTTGCTGCGATCTGCTTCACCAAGCTAACCGGCTGGGTACCAACGGGGAGCGGAACGGATAGCGCCACCGCGCCTGCGGCCAGCACCAAACCAACGAGGCCGACCACGAAGGTCGCTGGTTTCACCACAGGCGCGAGGCCTTCGGGTAGCGGCCTCGAGCGTGGGCCAGCAAACGCCACGGACAATCGCCAGGCAAGGACGGGTGCGAGCACTAAGACCGCTGGGCAAAGGTTTCTGCTGGCGGCAGCCGCCATGATCGCCATGACGGCGACCAGCAGAATCTCACTGCGGGCAGGCCGAACTCTGCCCCGCGCCCAGGCGATGACCAGTAGTAGCAGCATCGCGCTGAGCCCATAGCTGGCGGGGAAGATGAAGTTCGTCGGATCCCACTCCTTGATGTGGGCCGTGGTTCCGGCGAAGCGGATGGGGGCCAAGAGGTTCAGTGGACCGACTGGCGTGATGCAGCCGCCAACGACGCTGGCGAACACGCCAAGCACCAGGGGTTTCAGTGCGGGATCTTTGCGGCCGTGGTCCATGAGGCGCCCGACCAGTGCCAGCCCAAGCACGATGGGCAGCAAGACCCAGAGACCGTGGCAGTTCGCCCACACCGCACTGATGATGAGCAACAGCCACCAGCGGGGTGCCTTCGCGTCCCGGGTCGCCTGTAGCCACCAGTAGCCGACGAGCGGGAGCATGATGAACGAGACCTGTTGAGGTCGTTCCTGAGCAAAGATGAACAATGTGGCAGCGGGAAGTGGGAACACAACGACCGCAGCCCAGACGCGGGTATTGCGAAAGATGACCAGTCCGAGGGTCAAGAGGGTCAGGATTGTCGTCACCGTTCGGTAGGCGATTAACCCGCTGAAACCCGCAAGATCGTTGAGCCAGGCAAACAGGATCTCCACGATCCACTGGGTGGAAACCCACGTGTATTGCACTGGCGCGAACGACCAGTCGCGGCCGGCGTCGTAGATCGAGATCCCGTCGAGCAATTCATTGCCGAGGCGGATATGCCAATAGAGATCAGGATCGCGCAATGGGCCGAGAATTGCCGCGACCGCCCCTGCCGAGATCGCAGTGACAACCAGTGCGCCCGCCCACAGCCACGGTCGAGACTGTCGACCGTTGGGGGTAGGTGCCGGTGAAGCCATTGGGGGACGGGTGCCCTATGAGGGCTAGTACTGGTCCTCGGATTGCTTGAGCAACCCGAGTTTGAGGGCGGACATCAGCGCCTGGGCACGATTTCCCGCACCGAGCTTTTCGTAGAGCTTGGAAATATGGGTCTTGGTTGTGGATTCGCTGATGTACAGCTTGCGAGAAATCTGGGCGACGCCAAGCCCGTCGGCCAGCAGCTGCAGTACCTCGCGTTCACGCGGACTCAGTTGCGGTCCGGAGGGGGACATCCGTCGCTTCATTGCTTCGGCAAGGTCGTTGGCGGTGAATGACCGAGGTGAGGAGGCCGCGTGGCGAGCTGCTGCGACGACATCCTCGGCTGGGGCGTTCTTCGGCACGAATGCCGAAGCCCCCGCCTCAAGTGCTTCGAAGAGTTGTTCGTCACCTGCGTACATCGTGAGGATGACGATGCCGAGGTCGGGGAATTGGGATCGCGCCTTGCCTGCCGCCTCGATTCCCGAGCCGTCCGGCAGGCGAACGTCGAAAACGACGACCTGCGGGGACAGCAGTCCGAGCAGCTTCGAGGCCTCTGCCGTGGTGCCTGCCTCGCCGACTACTTCGAAGTCGCCCTCCCGCTCGAATGCCCGGCGTAGACCCTGGCGGATCAGCTCGTGATCATCCACGATCAGAATCGTGATCGCCACGGTCCTGCTCCTTCCTCCGACGGATTCGAATCTGCTGGTTGCACAGAGTCGACCTGACCAGACCCGAGGGCGATTTCGATGACCGTTCCACCGCCGCGCCGCTCGCGCACGCTCAGATCCACCCCGAGGCGACCTGCTCGTTCTCGCATAATGTCCAAGCCGTAGCTGTCGATGCGCGGCGAACCAAGTCCGCGACCGTCGTCGGCAACTCGCATGTACGCGTTTGGCGGGCTCACCCTGCAGGTAACCCAGAGATTTCTTGCGCGAGAGTGCCTTCTGGCATTGGTGATTGCCTCCTGCGCGATTCGCAGTAGCTCGGTCTCAGTTTCGACGCTGAGGCGATCGGTCGACTCATCGAGAACCAAGTGAACGGTCAGACCCGAGGATGCGCCAACCTGGCGGACGTAGCTAGAAAGCGCGGCGCCGAGCCCAGTATGGGGTTGGACGTCGCTGCGCAGGTCGAAGATCGACAGACGCAGCTCGCTCACGATTCGAGTCAGCTCGCCGCGCAGCGCCCAGATGCGTTGGCGTTGTTCTTCGTCCTGTTCTTCGGCGACGAGTTCATCCACGACGTACCCCAAGGACGCGATCTCCTGGGCAATGCCGTCGTGGATTTCGCGAGCCAACCGGCGACGCTCTTCCATCGTTGCCAACGCTCGGACCTCGCTGAAGAGTCGACCCGAATCGAGGTGGACGGCGGCCTCATCAATCGTCGATTGAGCGATGTCAAGTTCGGCCGAGTTCCAGGCGCCAACATTTCGTTCCATTGCAACGATGCCGATGAGCTGATCGCCAAGTCGAAGGGGGAAGATGGCGCGCGAGCCGGTGTCAGAGTCGCTAAACGAACCGTCAGCAGTGGCTAGCGTCCTCGTCGTCACCACCTGCTGAACGAGGGGATGGTTCTTACGTAGATCCCACCGCACTCGCGCGGAGCCCATCACGGTAAGCGGCGCTGGGCTGTCGGAGTCGCCGTAGGTGTAGACGACGGCTCGGTCGAAGCCGGCCCGCCCGCGAACGTCGCTGAGCATCCGAGCACCGAGGCTGATCTCGTCAAGTCCGGTTGGCAGCGCCCGTGCCACTTCGCGAAGTTCGCGGAGCAGGATGTGTGCCGAAACAGCAGAGTTCGGCACCTGCGCGTCTGGATCCGGCGGGGGAGGCACCACGGTTCAACCGTGCCAGCAATGAGCGCGGTTAGCCAGTCGGTTGAGGAATCGATGGGTCATTCGGCCGATGATGGCCAGGCCGCACCGACCCGCTTCCCCCGTAACCTGCGGGCCGGTGCTTCGCTCGGCCTTGCCACGAGGTTAGGTGACGTTGCGCCACCGCCACACCCCTTAACGGGCACGTCCTAGGTCGGCCGAACGGATGAGTGATCATCAGATTCGTCGCTTAACGTCACATCGTCACGGCCCAGAGCCTCGGTTAGGCTTCCGTTGTGGCAGGTATTGATTTGATCGACGAAACCTTCATCGCTGCGAACGTGCGGGACGTTGCAGCGATTGTCGCTGACGATCAACGCTGGCCCAGATGGTTTCCAGGGCTACGACTGACGGTGTTCATGGATCGCGGGATCAAGGGAATCCGCTGGTCGGTGGCCGGGCAACAGGTCGGATCATGCGAGATCTGGCTCGAGCAGTTTGGTGATGGAGTGATCGTTCACTACTACCTTCGCGTGGAGCCCACACTGCCGGGAAGTGCCAGTGAACCGGCCCCGTTTCCAGATGATCCTGCGGGTTGGCGGGCAGCGGCCAAAGCGCGCGCGCAAGCCGCGAAGCGGTGGAAGCGGCTCGTCTGGGACCTCAAGGACGAGCTTGAGACAGGTCGCTTACCGGGAGCGGCTGCCCGCGAATTCCAGGGCAACGTCAGGGTTCGAGAAGGCGGAGCTTGAGGCATGAGGGCACACTTCGTTAGCGATGTGCATGGGGCGGCCGAAGACCTCGCTTCGGCGGCCGAAGGCGCCGATATCTTCATTTGTCTCGGTGATCTCTTGCTCTACCTGGACTACGAGGATCCGCGGCAGGGCGCGTTCGCCGAAGTATTCGGCCCGGAGATCACAGCCGAGTACGTGTCACTTCGAGTTGCCAAAAAGTTCGATGAGGCGCGCGCATTAACCGCTGCGGCGTGGGATCGGATCAGTGGCGGGCAAGATCCCGCTGCTCGGACGACCCGATTCCTGCCCATCATTGAGCGACAGTACGACGAGATTTTCTCTGCACTGCCGTCCTCGACCTTGTTGACGTTCGGCAATGTCGACATCCCCGCACTGGCGGCTAAGCACATCAGGTCAGGGCAGCGAGTCCTTGATGGCGAGGTGGTCGAGATTGACGGCCTGCGCTTCGGATTTGTTGGCAATGGTTTGCCGTCGCCGTATCGGACTCCCAATGAGATTGCGGTCGCGGAGTTTGACGAGCGAGTTCGGCGCCTGAGCGACGTCGACGTGTTGTGTTCCCACATTCCACCGGCGATCCCGGAGTTGACGTTCGACGTCGTTGCCCGGCGATTCGAAGTCGGCAGTGACTCGCTTCTTGAATTGATCGAGAGGACGCAACCGCGGTTCGCACTTTTCGGCCACGTGCATCAGCCGCTGAGTTCGCGGATGCGGATTGGGCGCACGGAGTGTCTCAACGTGGGTCACTTCCGAGCAACTCGCTCGCCATTCGTGCTCAACCTCTAGCTTTCGCGGGAGCCTCCCAAGCGAGATCAACGGCAGATCCATAAGGGGGAGACACTTGGCGTCTATTCCTGTTGCTGTGGCACGATCACTGCTAGCTGCGCGGTCTTCTCGAACCGCGATCCTCGAACACCTCAATTAGCGGGAGAGCGAAAGTGGCCGACAGAACAAACGGTGAGATCACTATCGAAGCGGACCAGGCGAAGATCATGGGCGTGATCGCTGATCTGCCGGTCTACCCCGACTGGAGTGACGGAGTCGAATCAGTTGAGGTTCTGGATACAACCGCAGATGGCCGCCCAGATCGCGCTCGGTTCAAGTTCTCATCAGGTCCGATCAAAGACACGTACATCCTCAAGTACACCTGGCACGGAGACGATTCCGTGGACTGGACTTTGGAGGAAGGTAGCGTGATCAAACAGCAGGACGGGACGTACACGCTGATCCCCAATGAAGACGGGACGGTCACGGTGACCTACGACCTCATGGTCGAACTCAGTATCCCGATGATCGGAATGATCCGTAAGAAGGCCGAGAAGATGATCGTCAAGACCGCGCTGCAGGGGTTGAAGGATCGCGTCGACAGCCTGTAAGCAGCAATTAGACAGGTTGTTTCGACTTATGAGTGGGGTTCGTTTTACATGCGGGTAATGCTGTTCACCGGTAAGGGTGGCGTGGGTAAGACCACGCTCGCTGCCGGAACGGCCGCGCTGGCGGCACGCGCGGGAAGTCGAACCCTGGTCCTTTCCACCGATCCAGCGCATTCTTTGGCTGACGCTTTGGGGCTCGCCGAACCTGACTTAGGACAGGGCCCCATCGAGGTGGCGCCGAACCTCTGGTCACTACATGTCGACGTACGAGACCGGTTCGCGCGGGCCTGGGGAGAGATTCAGCAGTACCTGCTTGAAGTGCTGGATTCGGCAGGTGTGGATCCGATGGAAGCGGAGGAACTGACCGTGCTCCCAGGTGCGGAGGAGGTTCTGGCGCTCCTTGAGGTTCGCGACCGGGTACGCAGTGGTGAGTGGGATGTCGTGGTCGTGGACTGCGCACCCACAGCAGAAACGCTGCGCCTGCTAGCACTGCCCGATGCGCTGCGTTGGTACATGGATCGGATCTGGCCAACAGAACGACGCGTCCTCGGTGTGCTTCGGCCGATCTTGCGGCGTGCCAGTGGAGTGCCGATGCCACGCGACAAGGTGTTGGATGCGATTGAGTCCTTGCATGCCGACCTCTCTGACGTTCGCGCGATCTTGACGCAACCCAGTTCGTCCGTCCGGTTGGTGACCACGCCTGAAGCTGTGGTCTTCGCTGAAGCTCGCAGAACCTTGACGTCGCTTTCGCTGTATGGCTATCGGGTGGACGGGGTGATCGTCAATCGCATCTTCCCGATCAGCGGAGCTGACGACTGGCGGGCGAAGTGGATCGCCTCGCAGGCGGTGCAGCTTGCCCGCATCGAGTCGGATTGCGATCCCATCAGAGTCTGGCGCGCTGGCTATCAGGCGGCCGAACCTGTCGGACCGCAGGCTTTGGCGTACCTGGCTGCTGACGTCTACGGCGAAGAAGATCCCATCGCGGTGGTAGAGACTCCGGACCCGTTATCGGTGCGCCGCGTAGGTGAGGACTTTGAGCTTTCGATCGCGTTGCCGCTTGTAGCCAAGGGTGATGTCGATCTGGCGCGCCGACTTGATGAACTCGTTGTCACGGTCGGACCACATCGCCGGGTACTGTCGCTGCCAAGCGCGCTGCGCCGGTGCACGGTCAGTGGCGCACATTTTGAGCCTGGCAGGTTGCTGGTGATGTTCACGCCCGACCCA